>JBBSGN010000096.1:0-7928 GCA_038254085.1 Chloroflexia bacterium
CGGCGGGCGAGGTCGCCAGGCCCAGGCGGATAGCGTCGGCCAGGTTGCTATAGGTGGTGGCGGGCGCGCTTGTCAGGTCGGGCGGCGACTTGTCGGGGAGGACGGGGCGGTCTACGAGCGCATCGGCTCCAAAGACCACCACGCCCGCGCTGTCGTCCTCGCTCATGCCCGCGATAGCCTGCCGGACGTACTCGGCCTGGCGTGCCTGCTGTACCGCGCTCACGCTATCCGAATGGTCGAGCAGAAACACCACCGACAGCCGGTTGGACGCACTTACCACCCCTACGCCCGACAACGCCAGTACGAGCAGGGTAATAATGACCAGGCGCAACCCCAAGCTGAACCGCCGCCTCGTGCGCCGCATGAGCGCCATGCTGGTCCGCGACAGATAGACCGTCAGCGGCAACAGCAACAACAGGAGAACAAGCGCTTCGGGCCTCGCAAACGACAGGCCGGTGATGGCGTTCATGCTAAATTATACCACGCACGTGCCCTCTAACCCCCACAAAAGTCCTCTTCCCAATAGCTCATAGCAGGCGTATAATGCGGTTGGGCGGTGGGTGTTGGGTGATAGGGATTGGTACACCAGACTGCCAACCGTCTCTTTAGCAGGCCAACTGCCCATCGTCATTCTTCGCTCCGCTCAGAATCGCTACCCCTTAGCAGGATGTAGGGGCAAAGACGAGTGCTAGCCAAGTAATTCTAAGGTGAGTGATTCTTCGCTCGGCTCAGAACGACAATGGATAAGGGGTTGCCGGCTATTACAGGATATGCAGCACGAACGAGGTATGTATGTCTAACCTGAGGAACTTTCCCTGGTTGCGGATTGCCGTCTGGGCGCTGGTGCTGGGGGTGATTGCCAGCTTGATCAAGGACTGGGGGACGTGGGACCGTTTCCCTATCAACCTGCTGTGGCGAGTGCTGATAGTGGCGGCGGGCGGCGTGGTAGGCTTCCTGCTGGACTACTTTGCGGGCAACTACGTCGGCATGGGCACCAACGTAATCGAGAGCATGGGCGTAATAAAGTTCAGCGAGGACACCCACCAGAAGATTCAAAACGCCTTCATCTTCGTCGGCGCGCTGTTGGGCGCGATTGTGGCGATGATATTTGTGCGGTAGATGAGGGACGGACGACCGGCGACGGACGACCAACCACCACAGCAGTTACACATCACGCATCATTCGGCCATCCTTCGTCAGTCGTCGGTCGTCCGTCGTCTCTTGCCGGGAGGATAACGTGACCACACTTGCGCTTGGGCTTGTGCTGGTGGCGGCATTCTCCCATGCGACCTGGAACCTATTTGCGAAGCGCTCCAGTGGGGGCGCGCCTTTTGTGTGGCTGTGCGATGCGCTGTCGGTGATATTGTACGCGCCGTTGGCGATAATCGTGCTTCTGGGGCAGCACCCGCGCATTGGGGCGGTCGAGATAGCCTTTCTTCTGGGGAGCGCGGTCCTGCACCTGGTCTACTTCCTCCTTTTGCAGAGAGGCTACCGGGTGGGCGACTTGTCGTTGGTGTACCCGCTGGCGCGTGGCACGGGGCCTGTGCTATCCACCGCGCTTGCCATCGCCATTTTTGGCGAGCGGCCTTCGCCGGTTGCTCTCTTGGGTGCTTTGCTGGTTGCGGTAGGAGTGTTCACGCTAACGGGCGGGCTGCGTGCGCTGAGAAGCGTGGGGGCGCGCTGGGCAGTGAGGTATGGGCTGCTCACGGGCGTGGTTATAGCGGCTTATACGCTGTGGGACAAACAGGCGGTAAGTGCGCTGCTGATACCGCCGGTGCTGCTCTATTACGGCGCTAGCCTGGGGCGTATAGTCTTGCTTGCGCCGTATATTTTGGGACGGTGGGGTGCTGTCGCCGAGGAATGGCGCGCCCACCGCAGGGAGGTATTGGGGGTGGCCTTACTCAGCCCTCTATCCTACATCCTGGTGTTGACGGCGCTGGCCTTCACGCCCGTGAGCTATGTCGCACCCGCACGTGAGATAAGCATCCTGATTGGAGCGGCCCTCGGCACGCGCTTGCTGGCCGAAGGGGATGCGGTTCGGCGGTTGGCCTCGGCGGGCGCGATGGTGCTGGGGGTGGTGGCGCTCGCTGTGGGGTGGTGTGGGTGTATCGTGGGTTTTTCTAAAGGCAGAGACGCAGAGGACGCGCAGAGTTTTTTAATGGAGGATCAGTGTCTGGCAGGTCATGTCGGGCGCGAGAGCTATGCGCATTATATCAAGCACGGTGGGGGCGACATCGCAGAGCCTGCCGCCTGATCTGAGGTCGGCGTGGCTCAGGGGGCTTGTGTCGGGGGCGGCCAGGATGAAGGGGACCGGGTTGAGCGTGTGGAAGGTGTGAGGGCCACCGGTAGTGGGGTCAACCATCTGCTCGGCGTTGCCGTGGTCAGCGGTGATTAGTAGGATGCCGCCCGCCTGCTGGATGGCGTTGTAGACGCGCCCGATGCACTGGTCCACCGCCTCGACGGCCTTGATAGTGGCTTCGATCTTGCCGCTGTGACCCACCATGTCGCCGTTGGCGAAGTTGGCGACGATGAAGTCGTACACGCCCGACCCGATGCGCTTCACCAGTTCGTCCACAATGGTGTAGGCGCTCATTTCGGGCTTGAGGTCGTAGGTGGCTACTTTGGGCGAGGGGACCAGTTCGCGGTCCTCGCCGGGGAAGGGTTGCTCGGTGCGCCCGTTGAAGAAGAAGGTGACATGGGCGTACTTCTCGGTCTCGGCGATATGGAACTGGCGCAGACCCAGGTCGCTGAGGACTTTCGCCAGGGGCGCGTCCACCTCCATCGCCTTGTAGGCTACATGCACCGGCAGGTCACCGGCGTAGCGGGTCATCGTGACGAAGTAGAGGTCCTGTAGCGGCTTGTCCCGGTCGAACTCGCTGAAGTCGGGGGCGGTGATAGCCCGCGTTAGCTCGCGCCCCCTGTCTCCGCGAAAGTTAAAATAGATAACCGCGTCGCCGTCCTTGATGGTGTGGTGGGCCGCGCCGGGCTGCGCGATGACGGTGGGTATTATGAACTCGTCGGTCACGCCCGCCTGGTAGGAGGTCTCGAAGACCTGTAGCGGGTCGGTGGCAAGCTGGCCCTCGCCATACACTATGGCGTCGTAGGCCGTTTTGATGCGGTCCCAGCGTTTGTCGCGGTCCATAGCGTAGTAGCGACCTGACACAGTGCCGATCTGGCCCACACCGATCTCGGCCATCTTTGCCAGGACGGTCTGCATGAAGCCGAGGCCGCTTTCGGGCGGGGTGTCGCGGCCATCGGTGAAGGCGTGGTACACAACCCGCTGGACACTCTTGCGCTTCGCCAACTCAAGAAGCGCGAACAGGTGCGCCCAATGGCTATGCACGCCGCCTGGACCAAGCAGGCCGAGCAGGTGCAGCGTGCCACCGCGAGACAGCGCATGGTCGCAGACTGTCGTCAGTTCGGGGTTCTCGAAGAAGGAGCCGTCCTCTATGGCCTTATCGAGCCGGGTCAACTCCTGATAAACGACGAAGCCCGCGCCCATGTTCTGGTGCCCCACCTCAGAGTTGCCCATCTGCCCCGACGGCAGCCCCACTGCGTGCTCGGAAGCATCCAAGGCCGTGTGCGGGTACTCCTTCCACAGCCGGTCCATATTGGGCGTACCGGCCTGCGCGATGGCGTTATTCTCACGGGTGGGACTGAGACCCCACCCGTCCAGAATCACGAGGACGACTGGACGCGGGCGTTTGTGTTCTCTACTCATTTGTTAGCTCATCAACTGGTTTCCTGGGCAGAAAATATATCGCACTTGTCACACACTTATTCCCACGATTCACAGATTATGCTCATTGCAGCACCTCAAACAGCAATTGCTTGCGGCCCATTGATCAACCCCCTCATCACCTGCGGAACTTTGTGAAAGCAATTGAGAGGAGTATGGCTAACAAGTATAAAGAGATTACCACAAGTACAAAACGTAGATTGTCAAGTGGAAGCCCTAATGTCGCCAGATAGACACGCCATCGAGGACTCTTCTCAAGAGGGAAGTTCTCCTGAGAGAAAGAAAAACCGAATCCTATCGTCAAAGCCACAAAAAGCCAGACAATTGTTGTAGCGAAAGCGAGAATCGCCAACAAGACCAAGGATACACGCCTAGAGAGGTGCCTCCACAACAAGAGCGATAATAGTAAGTGAACACCAACTATCACAAGAACGATGGTGCTAGGGCGTATCTGCAAACTCAACAGATAGTTGGTAAACTAAGATCATGACATCAATACCAAGAAGACATGAGCTAACAGATGAACAATGGGAGCGGTTACAGCCACTACTCCCACCACAAAAGCCGCACACAGGCAGACCGAGCAAAGATCACCGCACGGTCATCAACGGTATCCTATGGATAATGAGAACAGGGGCACCCTGGGAGGATTTACCTGAACGCTATGGCTCGTATAAAACAGTGTCCTCTCGCTTCTATCGATGGCGTGAAGCAGGTATTTGGGACCGCATACTTGCCGAGGTGCAGAAAGATGCAGACACCACAGGCCAAGTAGAGTGGGAGATACACTTTGTGGATAGCTCCGTTGTGCGTGCCCACCAGCACGCAGCCGGGGCAAAAAATGGGACCCAAATGCAGGACCAGAGACTGAAGCCTTAGGTCGCAGCAAAGGAGGGTTCTCCACCAAGTTGCACGTGCGTTGTGAAGGCAGGGGCAAGCCTGTGGTGTTTGAACTCACTCCTGGTGAGACACATGAGTCTACGGTATTCGAGAAGTTGATGGAGGGTGGTGCCATCAAGCGTAGAGGTCGAGGCAGACCCAGGCGCTTACCCTTCAGAGTAGCTGCGGACAAAGCATACTCGAACAAGCGGATCCGTGGGTATTTAGCTAGACGTGGTATCGGTATCACTATTCCTCGCAAGAGTAACGAGAAGCACAAAGGCAAGTTCGACAAGGAGGCATACCGCAAGCGTAACAGAGTGGAGAGGCTCATCAACCGTCTGAAGCAGCACCGTAGGATCGCTACTCGCTATGACAAGCGTGCCCACAACTACAAAGCCTTTCTCACTCTGGCGGCCATTCTCCTTTGGTTATAGTTTGCAGATACGCCCTAGTGAAGATCAAGGTAGCGAAAGGAAAGTCAGTCATCGGCTTCTACCCTAGCTCCCGAGATCAAAATAAACAGGCTAGCCTCCGATCGCTATCGCCCTATCACTCATTTTTCGTCAGTCCCGCCACGTCTTCTCGCCCTTGTACTCGACCAGGTAGGGCTTGCAGGCGTCGCAGAGGGTGACTTCGGCCTGGCGTTTGTAGACGCCTTTGCGGGTGCGATAGCGATAGTTGTACCTGTAACGGCTCACGTGGCGGGTGCAATACTGGAGGCCGCAACGCTCGCAACGGGCGTACAAAGGGTTCGGGCAATCGTACCAGCCGCACAGACCCTCTTCGTTGTTGCGGCGCTCGGCTTCTTCTCGGCGCTCGGCCTCGGCGGATTGGGCCGCCTCTAAACGCAGCTTCTGGCGGTACGCGGGCCTGCATAGGCGGCATACGGACGCTTCGGCGTCTCCATGCTTCGCACAGAAGTGGCGGCCACAGATGATGCACTGGGCCGCCGGCGGGCGCAAGCAAATTGTGATAGGACTTTCACAACGTAAGGGCATGTTGTTGATTTCTAGTTTCTAGCAGTGGTAGTCGGTAGTCGGTAATAAAGAAACCGACTACCGACTACAAATGGCGATAGCTCAAATAGCAACTACCTTGCCACCGTTTCGTGCCCGTTGCGACGGGCCAAGCGAGCGGGGCCGACTTGGGAGAGGTCATAGTCGCGGTAGAGTTTGGGCAGCATGTCTTTGGGCGACCAGTCCTTCCACGAGCCGTACTTGCCCGAGTATTCGTCTAGGGTCTCGCCAACTTCGTCGAAAAGTAGTTGGGCCACGCGCAGGCCCACCGGCAAGATCGCCAGCGCATGGCTGTGGTTGGTGATCTCCATCGTCCACTTGGAGATGTAGCCCACGTCGCCCACGCCCGCGCACTTGCACACCGACAGGCACGACCGCCCGATACTCGACCGCGAGCGCATCGAGGTGGTGAAGCCGTTGCGCCCGCCCACCACTTCCTCGGTGTGGGCCAGGATGGTGTCGCCGGGGCGGATGCGTATCACGCCCTCCTCGGCATAGTAAGGCCCAAGCCAGAAGCTGTTCGCGTCCTCCTCGTCGGTGAAGTTGACCGTCACCATGTTGTGGTTGGGCAGAAAGTAGTAAGGCCCAAGCCGCACGTCATAAGAGTTGGTCCCCAACTGCCGCCTGTCAAACGGCTCGATGATGACATTCCCCTGCTCCATCTGTTCTAGTATACGCTTATCCGACAATAACATCACTCACTCCCTTCGGGAGTAGTTTTGAGTTTTGAGTTGCGGCGTGTTCAGTTTAGTTCGCAATTCAAAACTCAAAACTACGTCCTGTATGCCCAAGCACCTGCTTTTGCTTCGTGGATTACGCGCTCGTAGACCTGCTTGGTCATGTCGGCGACGCGGCCCCAGTTATACAGGGTGCGCACGACCCGCTCGGCGTTGTCGGCTCGCGCTCTCGACCACTGAGGGTTCTTGAGCGTGTGCAGGATGCCCCAGGCCAGCGAGGCGGGGTCGTCGGGGTAGACCTTGATGCCGGTTTCATGCATATCTACCACCTCGGACAAGCCTCCTGCATCGCTAACCACCACAGGAGTGCCGGCGGCCATCGCTTCAAGGGCCACGATGCCGAACGGCTCGTACAGGCTGGGGAAAACAGCCACATCGGCTACCTTGAACAGGCCGTCCCGCACCTCGTCGGGTATGCGCCCAGGGAAAAGTATACTATCTCCCACGCCAAGCGCGCCGGCTTTTGCACGTAATTCGTTTGCGTATCCACCGCCGCCCGCCACCACGAACTTCACCCCCGGCCATTCGCGCAGCACGAGTGGCACCGCATCCACAAGCACCGACAGCCCCTTCTCAGGCACCATGCGCCCCACGTAATAGACGATAGGCTGGTCGGGTTGCGCGAAGCCGAGGCGGAACGACGCGAGGCCAACCCCGTTCAGCGCGTCGAAGCGGCGCGGGTCAACGCCGTTGGGGATAACGTCAACTTTTTCGGGGGGCACGCCAAAATAGGTCTCCACTTCCCAGGCCATATAATGGCTGCACGCTATCACCCGCCACGACTCGTAGGCGAGCCACCATTCGGCCATATGGATCGAGCGTTGCATCTCGCCGTACAGGTTGCCCCGGTTGCGGCCCATCTCGGTTGCGTGGATGGTCGAGAGGAGCGGCAAGTGGAAATCGTGCTTGAGGGCAATGGCCGCGAAGCCACTCAACCAGTCGTGGTCGTGGATCAGATCGAAGCCGCCCTCGTGCTTGATAAGTTGGGTGCAGAACTCCTCGATAGCGATGTTGTCATGCCAGGTGTTGGTGAAGAAGTCGCCTTGCATACTCGAAGGCTCGATGCGGTACACCTGGCTGCCGTTGGTGGAGGGCGAGCCGTCGGGCAAAGGCAGAGGCTCATTGAGCTCGCCGCCGTTAAACCTGGGCACCACCAGATGCACCGCCACCCCGTCGGCAATCAACTCAGGCACAAGCTCGACAACGTGCTTGCCCAGCCCGCCAACGATATGGGGCGTGTATTCCCAGGACAGCATCAACACCTTGAACGGGTGCGCATCCATGTAAACAACTCCTTTTCTTACTACCAACTACTGACTACAAGCTATTATATCCTTACGACATAGTAGACATAAACACTAGTCCCCCTAGTCCCAGGATATACAAGACCAGGACCACCAGCGAGTCTACGCCCATGCGTAAGAACTGGGTGCGGGGCCGGAACACCAGGCCGTAAACATAGACCGTCGTGAGCAGCACGCCCAGGGCAGCCAGATAGATGTCGCTGTGTTGCGCCTGCGGCAGCACGGCCTCGCCCGACAACAGGGTTGCGAG
>JBBSGN010000097.1:0-7903 GCA_038254085.1 Chloroflexia bacterium
CAGCGCGTGGCGCGCTTGCCTTGTTGTCGTCTGGGCATCCCCGCTCGACCCACGCTCATCTGGAAGCGCGGGTGCGGCGGTTATTGGCAGGCCCAACCGTTTCCGTAGTCCCTGCTTCTCATCGAACGTTGCTGGCGTCGGCTGCGGTCATGGGCATATTCGCGCTTGCCCAGATTAGTGCGACCGCGATGGTGATGAACGAGATGGGGTGCAGTATGTACCACCTATTTATGCGCTGAGAGTCGAGATAGGAGCATAACGCAATGGCCTGGATAGTTTACGCTGTAGTGGTGCTGGTAATTAGCGGAATAGTGGGGATGCACCTGGGGCGATTCCGCGAGGCATATACCGAGATGACCGGCATGATGGCCGGAATGACTATGGGGATGCTGAACGGCTTCTTGCTCGGTTTTGCCACCGCTGCCGCCGCCAACAGTATGTTCTGGGGCAACCTGTTCGGTGTACTGCTAGGGCTGACTCTGGGCGCATACTTCGGGCGGGCGGGTAGCCTAATGGGCGTGATGGACGGGGCTATGGGCGGTGTCATGGGCGGCTCGATGGGCGCGATGCTGGCCGTCATGCTGGTGTTCCCCAGTTGGGCGCTTATGTGGACATCTGTGCTGTTGGCTCTACTCTACATAGCGGGCATGTGCGGGCTGGTAGTGCTGATCGAGCGAAGCGCCCCTCAGCACGCGGCCTTGCACCGCCTCGCGCCCTATTTCACGCGGGCCATGCGTGTTGAGGCCGCCGAAGAAGCCGCCGAGGCTGTGGCTGTGGCCCGCAGAGGCAAGGCCGTAAACGGGAATGCAAAGCCCAGGCAAATTGTGGACTACTATGCCTTCCTCGGTGTAGCTCCGAACGCCACTGAGGACGAGATAGCGGACGCATACCTTGAGACAACAGATGTTGCCGACGAGGCTGTTCTACAACGTGCCGAGCGAGCGTTAGCCATATTGACCGATCCGGGCAAGCGCGAGGCCTACAACCGAAGGCTCATAGAGAGCCGGCCTGCAAGCGCCATTGCCGGGCGTGGGGACTGCTACCCGCCACCCAAACAGAAAAAAGCGGTGGCCGCAACGGCAATCGGCGCAGCAGGCGCCAACGTAGCTAAAGGGAGAGAGGTGAGCGTAGAGGTAAATAGCCAGTCCAATAGATCACCGAATGGAAAGCAGACTGTTGCTGGCAAATCCTCTGGTCGCGCCAAGAACGGCGCGTCGAAGGGACCGCGAAAAAACGGTCAGCATACAGAGCGCAGGAATGCGCCCCAAGCCCAAGAGCGACGCAACCCACCCATATCCGGCACGGGGATAATTGTAGCGATTCTATTGATGGGTGGATTGATGGGGTGGTGGTTGATCAGCCAGAACGGTAGCCGTGGATCTGGTGCGAGCGGCACTGCCGGTAACTTGAGCGGGCTGCCTGTTGATGTGGCGGCCAGGTTAGACACCAAGGCCGTGGTTGTCCCTCTAGCGTATAACGGCACTCAGACTCTCGACCTGGTGGTGAACGGCGACACGCGAGGCTACCAACCGAGCATAATCAAGGTGAAGCAAGGTGTGCCGGTCCACTTCAACCTGAGCGTGCAAGGCGCGGACCCCGGCTGAGGGCGCTTAGTAACGGTCCGCGGGCTCGGATCGCACGGTATAGCAACTCCTGGCGAAGTCACGTCTTGGGATTTCACCCCTTCCCAGGCCGGTATCTTCCAGATAAACTGCGGAATGCAGATGATGGATCCCGGCTATCTAATCGTCACACAGTAACAGGTATGTTGAGATGAGAGAGGGACCCTTTACCAAACGCACTAATCGCTCACCGATATTTATTCTAATGGTGGTTGTCGCAGTGCTAGCGATGCCATCGCTTTTGGTAGGCTGCTCCGGCCCCCTTGCTAGCGGCCCTAAAGCGCAACCTGTACCGCAAGGCGGAGCCACAACAGGAAGCCAGCTAGCAGAGAATAGACCCCCAGCCGTTGGCGTTATCGCGCCCGACTTCGCGCTCAAAGACGCCAATACGGGGCAGACTGTCACTCTGTCCTCCTTGCGCGGCAAGCCGGTCTGGATCAACTTCTGGGCGAGCTGGTGCCCTCCCTGCAAGCTAGAAATGCCCGACATGCAAGCCGCCTACGAGCAATATAAGAGTCAGAGCCTGGTAATGTTAGGCGTTGACATCCAAGAGAGTGCCGACACCGTAAAGCAATTCACCACCAGCCACAAGTACGGCTGGACCTTCCTCCTTGATGCCGACGGCCACCTTACCGACCGCTACTTGATACAGAGCATACCCACACACCTCTTCGTCAGCAAGGACGGTGTCATAAAAGCTATACACGCCGGGCCTGTGGGCAAAGACAACCTTAAAGGGTATATTGAGGAGATTACGAGATAACGCACCTCCATGATTAAACCCCTTAGAATTCGTTTAACAAGGTAGCGCCGCCATTTCGACGACGCTACTCACTTCTACCTGGTTGTTGAATAAGCTCTAAGCTATTCACATCCAACTGCTCGCTTGCAGGCAGTTTAAAGTGAGCGATACTTGTATCTGCGCGCTACCCGCACGAGAAGCCTCCTACTGCTTTGGTTCGTTATCTAAACAATAGTCGAGTCGTTCCTCGTTTTTCTTTCAACCGCCGATTATCGGCGGAACCCCTAACACCCATCTGTGGTACAATAGCGAGTGCCCATGCCCTGGGCAAGACTTCCCCAATTGAGAAAGGTTACATTGCCATTATGCGCTCTTTTCGTTTGAGCACCCCACTTTTGCGGGCTGCCCTTCTTCTGGCTGCTATTGCTGCACTGGCCGCGTGCGATGTCGGGTCGAGTGCCACGCCTACTTCTATCGCGCCTACGGCGGTGCCCACAGAGGCCGCACCGCCGACGAGCACACCCGAACCGCAGCCTACATCTACGCCGACTACGCTCGCCATGCCGACTGTCACCCCTATACCTCTGTCGGAGCGTGGCTACATGCCGGTGCTGTGCTATCACCATATACGTGAGTGGAAGAAATCGGACACCGAAGACGACCGCGCCTATATCGTGCCGCCCGCTAAACTGGAAGAGCAGCTCAAGTACTTGAAGGACAATGGCTATCACTCGGTAGTCTCGCAGCAGGTGTACGACTATTACGCCAATGGCAAGCCCCTGCCCGACAAGCCGGTGATGCTGTCGTTCGACGATAGCGACAACAATCAGTACACGAACGCTCTGCCGTTGCTCAAGAAGTACGGCTTCAACGCCACATTCTTCATTATGACTGTGACGATAGACAAAGAGAACTACATGACAGCCGAGCAGCTAAAGGAGTTGGACAAAGAGGGATATGACGTGCAGCCGCACACTTGGGATCACCACATGGTCACCAAGTACACCACCGAAGAAGACTGGCAGCGGCAGATAGTGGAGCCGAAAAAGACCCTTGAAGAGCTATTGGGCCACCCTACACCCTTCTTCGCCTACCCGTTCGGCGTTTACGACGCGGCCTCCGCCGAGAAGATAAAGTCGTATGGCTACAAAGGGGCCTTCCGCCTCAGCGAGAACATGGACAAGGACGCCGACCCGCTGTTCGCAATCAAGCGGCACATAGCCAACCCGTACTTCACCGAGGAGCAGTTCCAGGCGGTACTGGACGGCACTTGGTAAAGAAGACGGGTAAAGTAAATAATAAAGAACAGCGCCGAAAAAACAAGAGATAGTCGCCGCAAGCGACTATCTCTTGTTTTTACTATAATGTCCTCATGCATATCGCTCTGTTAGCGCCGTTCGGGTTGCAGCCGAAGGGGACCACCTCGGCCCGGATGATGCCCCTCGCCCATGCGCTGGCGCGGCGAGGGCACATGGTGCGGGTGGTTATCCCGCCCTGGGACGATCCCTCGGTGCCGCGTGGTGGAAGACTAAAAACCAGCATAGCATCGCTCGTTGAGGGGGAGGATGGGCGGCTTTCGGGCGTGCAAGTGGTGCTGCTTCCTATGCGAAAGTGGGTACCGGATAGCCTGGGGTTGACGTATGGGCTGGTAAAGTCGGCGTTATGGCCTGCTACCCGCGCCAATACGCCTTTCGAAAGACCCGAATACGGTGATACGGCGCATACTCTCACCACGTTCCGGGCCGAGGTGGTCCATGTGTTCAAGCCGGTGGGATATAGCGGTGTGGCTGGGCTGGCGATGCAGGCGCTGGGGGTGCCCTGGGTGCTTGATATGGACGATTGGGAGGGGCCGGGCGGCTGGGCCGACATCAACCCCTATTCTTCGGCCCAGAAGGCGTCAATAGCGGCCATGGAGGCTGTCCTGCCGCGCATCGCGGGGGCCGTCACCGCTGCCAGCCGCACCTTGCAGGCGCGCGCGTGGGACTTCGGTCTGCCGAGGCGGCGCGTCTTCTATATGCCCAATGGCGTGTCAAGAGAGCGGTATGGCGCGTGGATGGAGCCGCCTGATGAGGCTGTAATCGCAAGTCTCAGAGAACAGTATCGGCTGTGGGCAGGGCCTGTAGTCGTCCTCTATACGCGCTTTGCAGAGTTTCCTTTCTGGTGGCCGCTCGACATAATGAAATATGCGCTAGAAGATCACCCAACGGCTAAACTTCTGGTGGTGGGTGGCGGCTTCTTCGGTGAGGAAGAGAAGCTGTTGTCGGAGGCTGCCCGCCTGGGGATCAGGGAGCGTGTGGCCTTGACGGGGAGGGTAGCCGAGGCCGATCTACCGGCGCACCTGGCGCTGGGGGACGTGGCGATTTATCCCATGTCCGATAACCTCATCAACCGCGCCAAAAGCCCTGTGAAGGTGCTTGAACCGATGCTGATGGGTATACCGATGGTGGCGCACCGCGTGGGGCAGGTGGCCGAGTTCATAGGGGACGCGGGGGTGCTGGTCGAGCCGGGCGACTTGCGAGGCATGGGCCTGTCGGTGTCTGCGCTGCTTGCAAGCCCTGAGAAAAGAGGCAGGTTAGGAGAGATGGCGAAGGGGCGAGTGTGGGCGCAGTTTAATTGGGACCGGCTGGGCGAGGCTGCCCTGTTGGCTTATGGGGTGGCGATGACAAGAAAGCGCCAGGCGGGTTAGTGGTCGAAGGTAAGCGTAAGCGTTCACGGCTGGGCCGCCGCTTCACCCGTAGTAAAAGGGCGCAATCAGCGACAGCAGGCAATAAGACGCCAGTGCTATCAAGCAGTTCACCCATAACCAGACGCCTAGTCCCGCGCCTATTACCGGCCCTCGGTCATACACGGGCGAAAGCAATTCGAGTGCTTTTGCTGGTGCTTCCGCCTGTGCTTGGGATGATGACTTGGCTGACCGGCCCGTTGTCCGATGCGCCAGGCATGACCATGTTGTCCGTGCCCCCGCAAGAAGCAGCCATGCGAGCGGCACGATGAACACGAACAGATAACGGCCCTGTAGAGGTGCTGCTTGGCCGACGGTCGCGAGGCTCATCATCTGCTGCGCAAACGCCAGGAATACTGCCGCAATGAAGGCAATTACCGATGTCAGCCCGAGCCATTCATCCGCTCTCCAGCACCCCCGACGCCGCATGCCTGCCACCGCCAGGCCAAACAGCGCCGCGGCCACTAATACGCCCAATAGCTCATATAAGACATCCGGCAGTGGCACTGCCAGCCACCCGAAATCTCCCCAAAACGACTTGTACTGCTCGGTGGCGTAATACCAGGAGAGCGCGAGTTTGTTGAATGGTTGGGGATTGAGCAGTACGTCAATGGTCTGGGCTACCCGCCAGGGCATCCGTTCGGCCAAAGCCGGGCGCAACCCGATTACCCCGTCCTCGGCGGAAGGGTTGAGCAGCCTGGGCTGGTACACCGGGTCTTGCCAGGGGCCAACTACCCCCGTCACCCGGAGTGAGAAGTCGTCAAACTCCGCGATTGCGTCGGCCGACTTGAGTCTGATTAGCACGGTTGACATGCGCGCGCCAACGTGCCCGGTTGTGCTAATCGGCATCCATACCCCGGGCGACACGAGCGGAACCTCGCCCCTCCCTACCCTGTCGGATGCATCCTCGATCAAGAGAATGGCCTTTGGCGGGTTTGCCGCGCTCTTGCTCGCCTGAGGTGAGAGCCGCACCCAGCCGGATACGCTAATGTCCATCGCTGGGTGGACCACGGGCGGGATTAGCACCTGGGCGACCGTGGCGCGCGGCTCTCCAGGGACCGGCCCCAACTCGATTACATAAGAGCCGTCATGCGCTGTGGGCGTCTTCACACGTGGGAGGCGCACAATAGGCGACTGAAGCGCCTGCCAGCCCAGCACGTAGTTTTGCGGTTCCAAAGCAAGCAGAGGTGTGACCGCGCCCAGCGCCAGCAATAGCAGGGCCAGAAGTTGGAATGCGGAATGCGGAATGAGTCGTCTACTTACCCGCATGCCGACCCATATCAAAAGCCCCAGCCCCGCTAACGGTATACCCGCCGCCATCGCTGTGGACTTGGTCCACTCGCTCCCGAAATAGGCGAGGAGCAGCACCAGAACAGCGAGCGCTACCCCGCGTAGACCATCGGGCCAGCGCAGCAGTGCAATCAAGGCGACAAACAGCGCGGTCACCGCAACTTCGGCCAGTATATCGTTGTTGACCATAGACGCGCTGAAAGTATGCATAGGGAGCAGCGCCACCGTGAGCGGCAGCAACATGAGCATCCAGGACCGCCTGCCTCTGTAGATCAAAGTCCCGGCCAGCCATGCCAACGCTACTACTAGCAGGTTCAGAGCGAGCGATACACCGCGCATCAGCCGCAGCGCGCTCTCTGGGTCCTGGTAAGGGTCTGCTGAAAGGCCGGCTGCGCGTGCCGCCCGCAGCGTAATCGCGCAGAGCCAATAATAGGAGGGTGACTTGTTGACGGCCCAGTAATAAGTAGGCTCGGCATTGATCCGGGTACCTGGGAGCGGAAAGCCCGGCCAGTAGCGAGTGAAGTTGTTCCGGGTCATTGAATCGCTGATCGTATTCGCCAGCGCAACGTCGTTGTCCTGAGCATCGAACCGCAGCCGCTTCACCAGGTTGTCGTCCAGGTTGTGCCTGTCGAGCAAGGCGACATAGGCGAAATGCGCGTGTTCGTCGGGTCCCTGCCAGGGCGGAACGAGGAATATATATAAGAAGCCGTGGATAAGCGCCACTCCGAGCGCTATTGGCAACGACCAGCGTAGCAGTCGTTCTCCAGCGCGAGATAACAGGCCGGTACGCCCGATACGCCATAGTATGGCTAACGCGCCTAGCGCGCCCAACAACGGTAAAAACCAGACCAACGTGGGTGGAAAGTTGCCGGAGGCGGCGCTGGCTAGCTGGGCCCAAACCTGTAGCGGAGAGGCGGCATAACGCAGCCCGAAAGCGAGGTCTCCCTGCTGCGCCCGGTCATCCTTGTAGGCGTTGCCATTTGCATAGGGGTCACCCTCCGGCGAAGGTTGCCACCATAGCAGAGAGATAGCCCTTCCCGGCTTGCCGTCGGGCGACTCGGCCTCAATGTAGAACGTTTTGCCCTGGCTGTCGCTGATGGGGGGGAAGGAGAAAAGATACCAGGGGTTGGCCCCGAGCGAGGTGCCTGCCTGCATACGCGCGGTGGCTACGTCATGCCGGTCGGCTGGGGACGACCGCAGATGCAGCACCACGGATGTTCTAGCTGGGCCTGGTCCTGTGGCGAGATGCAACTCCACGCCCGTGAGATCCGGGTAGCGGGCCACAAACGTCTGACCGTAGCTCTGCCCCGGCAGCATCTCGGCTGTTATCTTGTTGCCATAGTCGAAGCGCCGAGCGCTGAGGGCGTTGTAGCTCGTGGAGAGAACCAGGGCCAGGCCGATCAGCGGCGCCAGCCACCATGCCAGGAACGCGAAATGTTCCGAATGCGGAATGCGGAAATCGGAAATCGGCACAAACAAAACACGAGAATCCCCAATCCCGATTACCCATTACGCCTTGGACCCGGC
>JBBSGN010000098.1:0-7812 GCA_038254085.1 Chloroflexia bacterium
ATAATTCATAATTCATAATTCATAATTCCCGCAGGGAGGATGGAGACTCTCAAGAACAACTGGCAGTTCGAGAGGGTTAGGAGGACGGGGCGTAGCTGGGCGGTAGGGATGGTAGTGCTGAATGCAGCGCCGAACGGGCAGGACTTGGTGCGCTACGGCTTCATCACCGGCAAGAAGGTCGGTAACGCCGTCAAGCGCAACCGGGCCAGGCGGCTGATACGTGAAGCAGTACGGCACAGACTTGCGCAGGTGAAGCCTGGGTGGGACCTCGTTTGGATCGCCCGCCCCTCGATTGTCGAAGCCACCGCCGCCACAGTAGCCCAGGCCATAGACGAGGCATTGCGACGCGCAAAGCTCTACGCCAGTGCTGAGTGAGTTTGAGTTATCTCTCGCCACTGGTCACTGGTCACTTACTCGGTACTCACTTGAAACCGGTAGGGCGTAATAGCGTATAATAGAGCAGGGCGCTATGAAAGAAGCCCTTTGCTAGAAGGCATGTCCGAACCCTCTCACACCCAAATGCGACCTGGCATGATGCCCAGGCAGCCTTTGTTATGGCTCATTCGCCTATACCAGAGCACCATTTCAAGAGGGCTGCCTGCCAACACCTGCCGCTTCTACCCTAGTTGCTCGCGCTACGGCTACGAAGCTATAGAAAAGTACGGCGTAGTAAAAGGCGGGACAATGGCCGCGTGGCGCATCATGCGCTGCAACCCCTGGAACGACGGCGGCATTGATCCGGTGAAGTAGTTGTGAGTTGCGAGTTATTGATTGTTAGAAATACAACCGAAAATTAACCGTTTGTAACTCACAACTCGCAACTCGTAACTCGTAACTCAGATGGAGATATAATATTGGAAATCTTGAGTCTTATCTGGGGCTTGTTTTGGCACCTGCTGCTTAACATCCTCGTGGGCATAAACTCGGTAGTACATAGTCCTGGTCTTTCGATCATTGTCTTTACCGTCTTGATCAGACTGTTTACGGTGCCCATCACCGTGAAGTCGTTGCGGTCCAGCCGCGAGATGCAGCGAATACAGCCGCTTATCAAAGAGATACAAAAGAAATATCCTAAAGACCGGGCCAAGCAGCAAGAAGAGACAATGAAGCTGTACCAGCAGTACGGCGTCAACCCGGCTGCTAGCTGCTTCCCGATGCTGCTGCAACTGCCTATCTTTATCGGACTGTACAGCGCGCTCAATTTTGTCGTACAACTCCATACCGGCACGCCGGACGTGGTCGCGTCCCACGTGACGCAATTGAAGTCCATCCTTTTCAACGACGCCTGGTTGAGCGATGCGACCAACTTCAATGAGCCGTTCTTATGGATGCCCAATCTGGCCGCCGCCGACCCGTTACACATTCTGCCCGCGCTGTCTGCCGTGTTCCAATTTATCCAGAGCCGCATGTCCATACCGCAGCGCGACCCGAACCAGCCGCTCGACTCGCAGACGAAGATGATGCAGAACATGATGCAGTTCATGCCTATTTACATCTTCGTTATCTCGTTGGGCTTCCCGGCAGGCACAGTGATCTACTGGGCCTTCTCCAGTCTGTTCGGTGCTGTGCAGCAATATTTCATCACCGGCTTCGGCACGCTGCCCAATCTACCCGGCCTCGGTTGGCTGCCGCGCAAGCCCATGACCCAGCCTGCTCCTCCTCTGCCCCCTCCGACCACCGATATCGCAGTCGCTAAACGCAAGGGCGTGATGGGCTGGATGATGGACAAGGCTATGGAGGCGCAGGAGGTCCAGAAGGCTGCCGTCCAGGGTGAGAAGGAACTGGGCGCAGGCGAAAATGGGGTGGCCGAGCCTCGCGTCAAGCGCAAAGGGAGTGAACCGCATGTTAAGGTCGTGCCGACCAGCACGGTGAAGTACGCTTCCGACCTGAGGTACAGGGAGAACGACGAAAGTAACGGCAACGGCCGGGACAACGGCCTCGCCGCCTCAACAGCGTCAACCCAACTCCCCCGAAAGAGACGCGGAAAGAAGTGAGTTGTGAGTTGCGAGTTGCGAGTAGCGAGTACCGAGTCAGCTATGAGTCCGATCCTAGTTTTGCTAACTCAATACTCGCTACTCGCAACTCACAACTCGCAACTAAATTGAGAGGAGAGTAATCTTGCGACAGGTGGATATACAGGCGCGTAGCGTCGAGGACGCGGTGGACCTGGCTCTTGAGCAGTTGGGGCGCACACGCGACCAGGTAAAGGTCGAAGTGCTTGCCACTGATCCGGGCGGCGATGAGGTGCTGGTGCGCGTGATTGCGCCCGACCTGCCGGGCGTCGCGCCGAACGAGGAGGTGCCGGTCAGGAACCGCCGCGCGCCCGGTATGCGCGACAGAGGCGGCGACCGCATGGACCGGGGGGACAGAGGAGGCCGGGGCGAGAGGATAGACCGGGGCAACCGCACCGACCAGATGGAGAGACCGCCGAGGGGTAATCGTTTCGGCAGGCCCGGACCGGCGCCGAGCCGCATGGAACGCCCCATACCCGATATAACCAGGACCGAGCCTCTTCTGGACGAAGAACTGGCCGACGACTACGGCAACCGCATGGACACCGAGGTGCTGCTCGATAGCTCTCTGCAAACCGTTCCTCTCGCGCCTGGCGAGCACGCAACGCCCCAAGACGCTGTTGCGCCCGTGGCGGCGGAAGTGCTGCAGAAGATACTCCAGGGGATGCGTATGCGAGGGCTTATCACCCGTCGTTACCCAGCCGAAGAGGGCGAGGCCGCCTTCGAGGACGACCAGGACTCGCTTGTGCTGAACGTCACCGGCCTGAACGAGCGCGACCAGGGAATACTGATAGGCCGCCGGGGCGAGACCCTAGATGCGCTACAGTTCCTGCTGAACCTTATCGTAGGGCGGCAGGTTGATCTGTGGGCGCGCGTAATCGTGGACGTGGAGGGTTACAGGCTGCGCCGCAAGCTGGCGCTTATTAATCTGGCAAAGCGGACCGCCGATCAGGTAGAGTCGCGCCACCAGGCTATCCCTCTCGAGGCGATGCCCGCATACGAGCGGCGCATTGTCCACATGACGTTGGCCGACCACCCCACCGTCACCACCGAGTCGAGCGGCGCCGAGCCTGAGCGCCGGGTAGTGGTCCTTCCCAAGTAAACCTGCCTACTGGCAGAGACATCTCTCTAATGACAAAAATCACCCACAAGCCACGGAAGGCGGCTTGTGGGTGATTTTTGTCATTGTTCCTTCGTATGAGTGAAGACTATCAAGAAGCCCGCCCTGACTATCTGGTGCTGGGGCATGTAACCAAAGACATCCTGGGCGACGGGCAGGGAAGCGCGCCTGGGGGCACGGCCACATATTCGTCGCTGGTGGCGCAACGACTGGGCCTGCAAGCGGCTGTCGTAACGGCCTGCGCGCCAGAGGACGAGTGGTTGCTGGACGTTGTAAAAGACGCGGGGGTGTGGGTGCGAACCGTGCCCTCTGAGCACACAACCACGTTCCGCAATCTGTACGACGCAAGCGGGCACCGCACACAGGTTATCAGCGACCGTGCGACGGGCTTGCGCTACGAGGACGTGCCGCTCGCCTGGCGAGCGGCGCCTATCGCGCACCTTGGGCCTGTCGCCCAGGAGTTGCCCGTGAGTATATCTGGGTGCTTTCCTGGCAGCTTACTGGGCATCACTCCGCAAGGCTGGATGCGCAGCTGGGACGGCGAGGGCCAGGTTACCCACTCGGCCTCGCCTGTGCCGGAGGCGCTACTGCGCTTGCCCGGCAATGCCTTTCTCATCCTCAGCATAGAGGACCTCGGTTACGACCCGAAGCTAATTAGCGTTTATGCCAACCTGGCACCACTGACGGCCATCACGCAGGGACCGGGAGAGGCGTACATACGCGATAATGGGCAACATTTAACTGCGCTCGCCTGCCCAGCACGCAGCGTAGACCCCACAGGCGCGGGCGATGTATTCGCAACGTCTCTCCTCACGCGCTACAAAGAAACCGGCGACCTCCTTACATCAGCCCGCTTCGCACACGCCGCCGCCGCCTGCGCCATCGAGGGGGCGGGAGTGTCGTCTATCCCCAGCCGAGAGGATGTAGAGGAGAGAATGGAGGAGTGTGCGTAAAACGTAAAACGTAAGAAGGGAGCCTCTTACGTTTTACGCAGCACGTTTTACGAGTCGTTTTACGAATCTATGTACCAAGACACCATAGCAGCCATAGCCACGCCCCCTGGCGAAGGGGGTATAGGCACAGTCCGATTGAGCGGGCCGCAGTCGGCGGACGTGTTAGGGAGGATTTTTGTGTCTGCGGCGAGTCAGGCGGGACCGAGGGAGTCGCACCGGCTGGTGTTTGGGCATGTGCGCGACCCGCAGACCGGCGAGAAGGTGGACGAGGCGCTGGCGGTGCTGATGCGCGCGCCGCATTCGTATACACGGGAAGATGTGGTAGAGATAGACTGCCACGGCGGGGCCGTGCCCTTGCAGAGGGTGCTTGGTCTCTGTCTCAGAGAGGGCGCACGGCCAGCCCAGCCGGGAGAGTTCACGCTGAGGGCATTCCTGAACGGGCGGCTCGATTTGGCGCAGGCCGAGGCGGTGCTGGACGTGGTGAGGGCGCGTACCGACGAGGGGCTGCGGCTTGCGGTCGAGCAGCTAAGCGGCGGGGTGTCGAGCCGCGTGAAGGGGATACGCGCAGAACTGCTCCACGCGCTGGCCCACCTGGAAGCCACCATAGACTTCCCGGAGGACGACGTGCCGCCCGCCGACGTATCGCCAGAATTGCTGGATGCGTTGCAGGATATAGGTGCGCTAATCGCCAGCGCAAGCACGGGCATCGTGCTGCGGCAAGGCGTTCGCACGGCCATCGTGGGGCGACCCAACGTCGGCAAATCGAGCCTGCTGAACGCCCTGTTGCGCGCCGACCGGGCCATAGTTACGCCCATCCCCGGCACCACCCGCGACACACTTGAAGAGGTGGCTAACGTGCAGGGCGTGCCTCTGGTGCTGACGGACACCGCCGGCCTGCGCCGCCAAATCGAGGCAGACGACCCTATCGAGCGCATCGGCATGGACCGCACACGTCGCGCTATGTCCGAAGCCGGCCTGGTGCTGATGGTCTTCGACGGCTCAGAGCCTCTTACGCCCGCAGACGAGGAGATTATCGAGGAAATAGCCCAAAGCACAGAGGCCATGCGCCTGGCGGTGGTCAACAAGAGCGACCTTCCATTGGCCCTGAATATGGGCGATCTGCAAAAGATGTTGGGCAGCATGGAGGTGGTATTCGCGTCGGCGGAAACGCCCGGCGGCACTGATAGGCTCGAAGAGAAGCTGGCCGAGTTAGTGCTGAGTGGCAAGGCCACCCCCAGGCCAGGCGAAACGGTCGTCACGAGCCTCCGGCACAAGCACGCGCTCCAGCGGGCCGAAGAGTACGTGCGAGCGGCGCTGGCCTCGACTGAGGCGAGTACTCCAGCGGCCTTCGTAGCGGTGGACCTGCGCAGCGCCCTGGCCGCCCTGGGCGAGATCACTGGCGAAACGGTCGGCGAAGACCTGCTAGACGAAATCTTCCGCAACTTCTGCATAGGCAAATAAGGTGGAGCGTTAGCTGTCAGCTTCTTAGGCTGGTACGGCCTGATAGCTGATAGCTGATAGTTGTAACCCAGGCGCGTAGACTGCCAGAAAGGACCGGTACCATATGCACAACGAAGGGTCATGCAAGCGTCCGGCTCCGGGTGGGCCGGGGATCGAGCCGCGCTGGACGCGCAGTTCTAAGGACGCCATAGGCACCGCATACTCAACCGACAGCCGCCTCTGGTACACCCTGTCGGCGGGCGTGCTGGACGAGGTATACTACCCGACGATTGACAAGCCCCAAATCCGCGACCTACAGTACCTCATCACCGACGGCGAGACCTTCTTTAGCGACGAGCGACACCTCGAAACCGAAATAGAGGCCCTTACCGACCATGCTCTGGGCGTGCGCGTGACCGGCTCGGATCCGGCGGGCCGCTACCGCATCATCAAAGAGATCGTCACCAACCCGCACCAGCCCTGCCTGCTGGTCCACACCTGGCTGGAAGCGGAGCCAGTAGTGCTGGACAAACTGAAGCTGTTCGTGCTGTGCGCGCCCCACCTGGAAGGGGGCGGCTGGAACAACAACGCCCAGGTGCTGACCATAGACGAGCGCAAAGTCTTCAGCGCCAACAAGCAGGTCCAGGATACCACCTGGCTGGCCCTCAGCGCCTCCATCCCGTTCGTGCGATGCTCGGTCGGCTACGTAGGCGTGAACGACGGCTGGACCGACCTGCACGACAACCTCAAAATGGACTGGGAATATGACTGTGCCACGCAAGGGAATATCGCGCTCATGGGCGAGATTGACCTCAGTAAAAGCCAAGAGTTCACGCTTGGGCTGGCTTTCGGCACCACCTTCCACAGCGCGGTTACGGTCCTTTTCCAATCGCTCGGCATACCGTTCAAGGAGCATCGAGAGCGCTTCGTTGACCAGTGGGAGCGTATCTGTGAGGAGACAGCCCCGTTAGAGAGGGTGGCCTGCGACGGCGGCGCTCTATATCACAGGAGCAAGAGCCTGCTGCTGGCGCACGAGGACAAGACCTATCACGGAGCCATGATCGCCTCACTCAGCATACCCTGGGGCGAGGCCAAGAGCGACGAGGACGGGATAGGCGGCTACCACCTGGTGTGGACCCGCGACATGGTGCAGAGCGCCACCGCCATGCTGGCTATGGGCAACACCGGCACGCCCCTGCGCTCGCTGATCTACCTGGCTATCGCACAACTGCCCGACGGCGGCTTTTATCAGAACTTCTGGCTGAACGGCGACGCAAACTGGACCGGCGTACAACTGGATGAGGTGGCCTTCCCGATAATTCTGGCCTGGCGGCTGCATAATCTGAACGCGCTCAAGGACTTCGACCCCTACGAGATGGTGCGACTGGCGGCGGGCTACCTGATACGGCACGGCCCGGTCACACCACAGGAGCGGTGGGAGGAGAACAGCGGCTACTCACCCTCCACGCTGGCCGTCAACATAGCCGCCCTCACCCTGGCAGCCATGTTCATGCACGAGCGGGGCGACAAAGAGACGGCGGCGTTCGTGCAGGAGTTCGCCGACTTCCTGGAATGCCACATCGAGGCGTGGACGGTGACGACCCAGGGCACACTGGTCCCCGGCATCAGCAAGCACTACATCAGGATCAACCCCGCTGACCCCAATAACGTGCAGCCGGGCGAGGACCCTAATCGCGGCGTTATCACGATAGCCAACCGCGCCCCCTGGGAGCAGACCCAGTTCCCGGCTAAAAATGTCGTGGACGCGGGCTTCCTGGAGCTCGTGCGCTACGGCATCCGCAGACCCGATGACCCGATCATTGTCGACTCGCTGCGAGTGGTGGACGAGGTGCTGAAAGTTGAGTTTGAGCAGGGGACGTGCTGGCACCGCTATAACCACGATGGCTACGGCCAGCGCCCGGACGGCGGGCCGTTCGAGACCTGGGGGCAGGGTCGTCCCTGGCCTTTGCTCACGGGCGAGCGCGGGCATTACGAGCTTGCCGCCGGACATCCGGTCGAGCCGTACATCAAGGCGATAGAGGACTTCGCCTACGCCATCGGCCTGCTGACCGAGCAGTTGTGGGACCAGCCCGATATGCCGGAAGAACACCTCTTCTTCGGCAAGCCGACCGACGCGGCCATGCCCCTCATGTGGGCGCACGCCGAATACATCAAGCTTCTCCGCTCGGTCATGGACGGCCAGGCGTTCGACTACATCCCGGAGGTGGCCCAACGCTACAGCAGCACGACGGGGCACAAACTGCTGGAGATATGGAAGGTGAATCGG
>JBBSGN010000099.1:0-7777 GCA_038254085.1 Chloroflexia bacterium
CACCACCCACCCGTATATCAGGTGAAACACCAATTGCATTGCGTTCTTGGACGCAGGTTGGTCGGTGGGCGGCGGGGTGAGGCCCATTGCGGGCACGAGGGTGGACGCCACCCTGCCCACCAGCAGGCCGAATATAGTGCCGTGCAGCAGGTGGGGCAGGCGGATGCTGCTCTGCACGATGCCATATAGCACGCCCCAGGCGACTCCATAACCCCAGTGTATCGCCTGGCCCGCCGCCTTTTTCGTATCCTGGTCGAGCGGCTCGTCGAAGACGCCGGTCGCCACTTTCTCCGCCAGCTTTTCGGTCGGCTCCGCGCCTTTAGACTGAGGCTTGGCCTGTTGGGGCTGGGCCATGCCGAGTTGCTGCATGATGGCCGGGGCGTTTTTCATCACAACCGTCAGGACGGCTGTGCCAACCAATCCCGCCATCCCACCCTTCACCGCTACTTCCAGCGGGCTTTCCTTTCTGGTCATTTGGTGATCCTCCTGTTCGGTTATGGCCCTTCAACTGCAATTGATGTGCCATCCGGCCAATACACCCCAGGCATAATGCTACTGCGCGCTATTGACTGGCGATTTGCCCCAGTGAGACACGGGCCGCCTCAAGCGTGGCCCCGATGACCGCTTGGTCGTGCTGGGTAGAGACGAAGGCAGCCTCGAACTGCGAAGGGGCAAGGTACACGCCACGCGCCAGCATCTCGTGGAAGAACGCCGCGTACTGGTCGGTGTTGGCTCTCTTGGCCGAGGCGTAGTCAGTCACAGGCGCACCGGCGAAGAAGAACCCCCACATGCCCCCCGCAGACGAGGAGCGCATCGGAAACTCCAGATTGGATGCGGCAGCGCTGAACCCGATGGCGAGGGTGTCAGCCGCGTAGGCAAGTTGCTCGTATGTGCCTGGCTTTTGCAGTTCTCGCAGGGTGGCTATGCCCGCAGCCATCACCAGGGGGTTGCCCGACAGCGTGCCCGCCTGGTAGACGCTGCCCGCCGGCGCGACCTGCCGCATTATGTCCGCGCCACCGCCGTATGCCCCGACAGGCAGCCCGCCGCCTATTATCTTACCCAGGCAGGTGAGGTCCGGCGTCACCCCGAACATCGCCTGCGCCCCGCCGTATGCGACCCTGAAGCCCGTCATCACCTCGTCAAAAATGAGGAGCGACCCTTGCTCCAACGTAATCTGCCGTAACCCCTCCAGAAAGCCCGGAGCGGGCAGCACCATCCCCATGTTGCCCGCCACCGGCTCGACTATGACGGCTGCCACCTGGCCCACATGGTCAGTCATTACCGTGCGTACTGCATCGAGGTCGTTATAGGGCGCTGTGAGAGTGTCGGCGGTCGCGCCAGGGGTGACACCCGGGCTGTCGGGCAGACCCAGAGTGGCTACGCCCGAACCGGCTTGCACGAGCAGCGAGTCCGCATGGCCGTGATAGCAGCCCTCGAACTTGACGATCTTGGGCCACCCCGTATAGGCACGGGCCAGGCGCAGCGCGCTCATGGTGGCCTCTGTGCCGGACGACACGAACCGCACCATCTCGACCGAGGGCATGGCTTCTGTGACGAGTTGCGCCATCTCCACTTCGAGCCTGGTGGGCGCACCGAACGACGTGCCCTTTGCCGCCTGCTCCTGTATGGCCTCTGTCACCGCCGGGAAGGCATGTCCCAATATGAGCGGCCCCCAGGAGAGCACATAGTCAATGTAGCGGTTGCCGTCCACATCAAACAGGTACGGCCCCTCGCCACGCTCGATGAAGCGGGGTGTGCCGCCCACGCCTCGGAACGCGCGCACGGGGCTGTTGACCCCGCCGGGTATCAGCTTCTGCGCTTCGGCAAAGAGGCGAGCCGAGTTATCCATGCTAATCCTTTGACAAGTGGTCAGTGATGAAAGGCAGCAAGCAGAGATAACCGACCGCCGACTACCGACTACCGACTACCGACTACCAACCACTAGCCGCTTAACCAGCGAGCGGCCTCTTTAGCGTAGTACGTGATGATAATGTCGGCGCCTGCGCGCTTGATGGCGGTCAGGCTTTCGAGGGCGGCGCGGCGCTCGTCCAACCAGCCATTACGGGCGGCGGCCTTGAGCATAGCGTACTCGCCGCTCACCTGGTAGGCGGCCAGGGGCAGGTCGTAGCGGTCGCGCACCTGGCGGATAATGTCGAGATAAGGGCCTGCGGGCTTGACCATCAGCATGTCCGCGCCCTCCTCGGCGTCCAGGGCCACCTCGCGCATGGCTTCGCGGGCGTTGGCCGGGTCCATCTGGTAGGCGCGGCGGTCGCCGAACTGCGGGGTCGACTCTGCCGCCTCGCGGAACGGGCCATAGAAGGCCGACGCGAACTTGGCGGCGTAAGCGAGTATGGCTACCCGCTCGTGCCCCGCCGCGTCCAACCCTGAGCGAATCGCCGCCACCTGGCCGTCCATCATGGCGCTTGGGGCCACTATGTCCGCCCCTGCGTCCGCGTAGGAGATGGCAGAGCGCGCCAGAAGCTCCAGCGTTTCGTCATTGAGTACATCGCCACCCGGCGAAAGCACCCCGCAATGCCCGTGATCGGTATATTCGCACAAGCATACGTCCGCTATAACAAGGGTCTCCGGCGACCGACGCTTGATGTCAGCGATTGCCCTCTGCGCAGGACCGTGCGCGTCCCATGCCCCGCTGCCGGTGGCGTCCTTCGCTGCGGGTATGCCAAAGAGCAGCACCGCCGGTATACCCAGCGACGCTGCTTCGTCAACCTCCGCCGCCAGCATATCCACCGAGCGTTGCGCCTGCCCCGGCATGGAAGCGATGGGCCGCACGATGTTTTCGCCCTTGATGACAAACAAAGGATAGATGAAATCGTCCGCAGCAAGGGTGGTCTCGCGCACCATGCGGCGCATCGTGGCGCTCCCGCGCAGACGGCGTGACCGCCTGGTCAGCCCTTTGGTGGCTTTGTTAATATCTAGCATTTGTCAGCTTCCTCCAATTGCCCTGCGAAAAACTTGACCAGGGCGTCTACAAGTCCTTCGGAGGTGTACTCTTCCGCCACCGACGCCACATTCAGCCTACACTCTTTGGCCGTGCCTGCTGTAATGGGGCCTATACACACGATGGCGGTGCTGTTCAGCAACCTTATCGCCTGCGACAAATCTAAGCCTGCGCTAATCAGGCCGTCTATCGTGTAGCGAACGGTGGAGGAGCTGGTGAAGGTCACAGCGTCCACGCCGCCTGCGACAAGCAGATCGGCGAGCGAAGAGGCCGCTTCTCCATGCACTGTGCGGTAGGCGGCTACTTCGTCTACCTCAGCGCCTTTGGCACGCAGGCCGTCCGCAAGCGCCTTGCGGGCGATATCGGCGCGGGGCAGAAGCACCCGGCATCCCTTTATGTCGCCTATCTGGTCTATGATAGCCTCGGCCACGTAGCTGCCGGGCACGAAGTCCGGTGGGCAGCCGAGCGCGACAAGCGCCTCCGCAGTGGCAGGCCCTATCGCCCCCAGCTTGCGAGAGCAGAGCGCCTCGAGGTCTTTACCGAGCGCCAACATGCGATCCGCGAACGCTTGCGCGCCGTTCACGCTAGTGAAAATCACCCAGTCGTAATCCTCGAGCCGCGACACGGCTTTATCCAGCGAGCCAGGATCGTCCAAAGGAGCAATAGATATGGCCGGGTATTCTAGGGGGATGGCCGAGTGGCCGCGCAGCCGCTCGACCAACCTCTCAGCCTGCTCTCGCGCCCGCGTGACCACGATGCGCCGCCCCGCCAGAGGCAGTGCCAGCCTGGTGCCATCCCGGCCTTTACTCGCTGTCACTCCTGATCTCCCACTCGACTAACACCTGCCCACCGTTAGCCAGCATATCGCCAGCAAGGGTCGCGCCCGCTTGCTCGGGGTTCGATGCCGTCCCAACACGCTCGTCTCGTACCATTCGCCCATCAAGCGCGCCTATCATGCCAATTATATGCAGGGTGTCGCCCGCCACCGTCGCGTAGGCTCCCACAGGGAGCGAGCAGCCGCCGCCTATCCGGGCGAGAAAGGCCCTCTCTGCGCGTATTGCTATAGAGGTGGCCGGGTCGTCCAATTTGCCGACAAGCTCTCGCATGAACGGGTCGTCGGCCCGCACTTCCGCTGCCAATGCGCCCTGGGCGACTGCGGGCACCATCGCGTTTGGGTCAAACCATTCGGTCGCACAATCCAGCATGTCGAGCCGTTCTAATCCCGCCGCCGCCAGCACTATCGCGTCGTACTCGCCGTCTCGCAGCTTGCGAAGGCGGGTGTCAACGTTCCCTCTTATGTCAAGCGATGCCAGATCAGGCCGCAACGCGAACAGTTGGCAGGTGCGGCGCGGGCTGCTCGTGCCGACCCTCGCGCCTGGAGGCAAGTCCATGAGGCGGGAACCGTCGCGCGACACCAGCACATCGCGGGCGTCGGCGCGAGGAAGGAAAGCGGCCAGGGCCATGTCGCCGGGCAGGGCTGATGAGAGGTCTTTGGCGCTATGTACCGCCAGATCTATACCGCCAGCCCGCAACGCTACCTCTATCTGGGTGACGAACAGCCCGTTGCCCCCAATCTCACTGAGCGGGCGGTCCTGCGCAACGTCGCCCTTCGTGGTGATGCGCTCTAGCCTTACATCAAGATCGGGACGCATATTGAGCAGAGCCTGGCGCACTATCTCGGACTGGACCAGCGCCAGCTTGCTGCCGCGCGTGCCAATAGTGAGTGTTCGGCGTTCCACAGGGGTATGAGCAGGGGTGGCTGTCATGTCATAGTTGGGTGAGAACGTGACTTGCGCGTGGGGCGACCTGTACGAGGGCTGGATAGCAATCACAAGCCACGGGAGACTCCAGGTTCGCCTCGACCACCGAGGCAAGCACCTCAATGAACTCCGGTCTCACATTGGGAAGCTGGGTGCGGTGCAGGGTCATGCCTAGTTGCGACGCCTTCTCTTTAGCCTCTACGTCTATGTCGAACAGTATCTCCAGGTGGTCCGACACGAAGCCGATAGGCACTTGTAGCGCATTTTGCACGCCTTCGGAGTGAAGTTGATCAAGGTAATCGAGGATGTCGGGGCCGAGCCAGGGTTCGCCGGTGCTGCCCGCGCTCTGGAAGGCGAAGCGCCAGTCCTGTAAGCCCGCCCGCTCGGCGACGGCTGCGCTGCTCTCCAGCAGTTGCCGCTCGTATGGATCGTCCCACTCGCGTATACGCTCAGGCAGGCTGTGCGCGCTGAACACCACAGTCACGTTGTCTCGTACATCGCCGGGGAACTGCTCTAAGCCCTCGCGCACAAGCCCGGCCATCATATCGCGGAACTGCTCGTTGTGGTGCCAGCACTTGATGAAGGGGATGTCGAATGGGTAGCCAAGCCTCTCCTGGGCCTCGTCCACCGCCTTGCGATACCCGCCCAGGCTAATACGCGAGCAGTGCGGGGCGAGCGCGAACGCCACCACCCTCTTCACGCCGTCGACGGCCATGCGCTCCATCACCTCGCCAATAAACGGGTGCCAGTGCTTCATGCCCGCGTAGACGTTGAAGTTGCCCCTGGTTCGCAACGTCTCCTGGAGCCTCGCCGCCACCTCATTGGTAATTTCGAGCAGTGGGGTCTTCCCGCCCACGCGCATGTACCGCGCGCGCAGATACTCTACCGCCTCCGGCGAAGGCTTGCGCCCACCCCGTATATGCGCAAAGTAGTCCTCCACCTGCTCCGGCGTCTCCGGCGTCCCATACGCCATGAGCAGCACGCCTATCGGTTGTTCGGGTTGCCTCATTGCTTGTGTGGTCCTCTCTGTTTGTTAGACGGTGGACGACCGACGACCGACGACCGACGACCGACGACCGCGACGGCCAGCGTCCGTAATTACGTTTCACGCATCATTCGGTCGTCGGTCGTCGGTCGTGAACAAACTCCACCAACCGCATCACATTATCCAGGGGCGTGTCGGGGAGGAGGCCGTGGCCCAGATTGAATATGTGGCCGGGCCTGCCGCCTGCGCGGCGCAGCACGTCTGCCGCTTGCTCCTCCATGACCTCCTGCGGGCCGAGTAGCGTGGCGGGGTCGAGATTGCCCTGGATGCCCAAGTGGTAACCAATGCGCTTCCAGGCTACATCGAGCGGGATGCGCCAATCTACGCCGATGATGGTGCCGCCGTCCTCTTTCATCAGGTCGAGCAGCGTTGCTGTGCCGGTGCCGAAGTGGATGAACGGCACGCCCCTGGTTCTAAGGGAGGCTATGATGCGGCGAGAGTAAGGCTCGACGTATTGGGCGTAGTCTCGCGGGCTGAGAGCGCCCACCCAACTGTCGAACAATTGCAGCGCATCGGCACCCGCGTCCACCTTGGCGTGCAGATAAGGGGTCATTATGTCCGTGAGCCGCTCCATGAGCGCGTGCCAAACATCGGGCGCGCCGTACATTATGGCCTTGGTCTTGCCGAACTCGCGGGACGGCTTGCCCTCGATAAGATAGGCGGCCAGCGTGAAGGGAGCGCCGCAAAAGCCGATCAGGGGGGTCTTGTCGCCCAATTCGCGCTTGACAGCGCGCACCGCCTGGATTACATAGAGTACATCCTCTTCGGGCACGATAGGGCGCAACGCCTCTACCCCCACCATATCGCGTATCGGGCTGGCGATGACCGGCCCTACGTTGTCCACCAGCTCAAGTTCCACGCCGATGCCCATGAGGGGCAGCATGATGTCGGCGAACATCACGGCGGCGTCCACCCCGAAGCGCCTGACCGGCTGCAAAGTGACCTCGGCGCACAATTCAGGCTGGCGGCAAATCTCCAACAAATTATACTTCTCGCGTATCTTGCGATACTCAGGCAGCACGCGCCCCGCCTGGCGCATAAACCACACGGGCGTAGTGTCCGCAGGCTCCAACCTGCAAGCCCGCATGAACCTGGTGTCGTTAACAGACATGAAATCGCCTTTCCCTTGTATCGCGTATTGCGTAATAACCGACTACCGACCACCGACTACCGACCACCTACCCCAAAAGTTCCAACGCCTCACCAAGCGGGCGGTGGATGGCCGTAAATATCGGTTGGTCCTTCAGGGTGTAGCGTCGTGCCTCGGTCGAGCGGAGGGCGATCAGGAGGCTCTGATAGGAGTAGAGGTCGTCGGTCTCGTAGGCCACCACGAAGTCCTGGTCGTCCAGGCCGGTGGTGTAGAGCAGCACCTGGCGCACCTTAGAATGCTCGTGGCCGACGCGCATGTGCTCGTTCATCATCCCCTGGCGGGCCTCTTTGCTCATCGAGTACCACTCGGTGGTCTTACTGAACGGGTAGACCGTCAGGTAGTGCAGGCGCTCTTCCTCGCCAACCGCCTGCTCCTGCGTGGTGCGCCGCTTCGTATAGGTCGAAGGCCGCGTCATCCCGAACAGCGAATGTGTAGCGTGCAAGTACGTGCCCATCTCCGTCTGCAAAAGCCTACTGGTCATCTCCTGCAGCATGTCAAGCGAGTCGGCAACGCGCCACAGCATCAAGTCCGCGTCCACTTTCAGGCCGAGCGTGCTATAGGCATACGTCTTGACATCGCGCACCTGCTCGACCACCTGTACCAGTTCTCGCCTACCCTGCGTCCTCTGCTCTTCGGGCAACCTCCGCCACTCAGGGTCGGCCTTGAAGAAAAGGTACTGTATAAACTTCGGCTGCTCCACTTCGTCCGTAGCTTCCTCTGTATGCGTTGTATCCATCGTTGGTCCTCTGTGTTGACGACGGTCGACGGGCGAACCACGTCCCATGTAAAGGGATTATATTATTTTGCCATTAAACCCTAAACTTTAACCTGTATACCGCCCTCGGTGCTGCCGCGGCCCTCGG
>JBBSGN010000100.1:0-7739 GCA_038254085.1 Chloroflexia bacterium
AAAAGTAGAGGCACAATAAGACCTCGAAAGACGCTAAACAGAAAGAGTAGCACCACTCCCAAGAGCAGCAGTACGCGCAGGGTATGGTTTACCTCATCCGCTATTTCCTTCCGGTCCCGCATCGCGCTTATTCGTGCAAAAGAGTAAGAGCCGAGCGCTACCAGCACCAGGTTCAGGCTCTGGTAGGACAGTGAGTTTACCACGCTAAACACGCCGTTGTCACTCTTGCCCAGGTCGTCAATAACGAACTTTCGTGCCCAGATCAGCGTTTGGTTCATAGCAGTGCTGCCAATCAGGCTGACGAAGCCGAACCCCAACACTATGGAAAACGATCCCAAACGTAAGCATCCCTCCCTGAAGATGGAGATGGCAAACGGCCAGCCAGCGCTCTTGATGAAAAAATACATAGTCACCACCAGGGTTAACATGGTGCTGATAACTAGGTTCAGTACTGCACCAAGTAGGTGCCAGGTAGAAACAAGAGGCCATGCTAATGCAAGAATCGAAAGAGCAGGCAGTACAGACGTGAGAGCCAGATAACGTATTTGCCTGTAACCATTTACCGCACAACGGAACACTGCTGCCAGCACTGAAAAGGGCAAGCTCAACGACAACAGCCACACCAACCCAGCATACTGCCGGTCGCTGAATAACCACTCAGAAACATCTGGTGCAAGAAAAATGAGCACTGTCGCACCGAGAAGACTTACTAAGCCGAGCGTTAACAACATACTTGCCAGGAGGTTACGAAGTGAATCGAGTTGGTCAGTACTCTCAAATTCACTGACAAACTTGATTATTCCATCTCCCAGACCAAGGCCTGCCAAACCAACCACCAGTATGTTGAAGCTGATCAGTTGCGCCAGTACCCCAACCCCAACGGGACCCACATAGATCGCGAGGATCTTGCTGTTGACAATGCCGATTAGCGCCGTCACCAATGATGCCGATCCCATCAGCAAAGTAGCCGCAAAGACGCGCTTCATGGTGACGATGCCTCCTCCACTAATCGCGGCTCGAACAAGAGATACGTCTGCTCTGTACCAGGAATCACGCCCACTTCGACGATGTTCCAACCGTATTGAGCGAACAGAGGCGCGTATTCGTGCTTGAATATGTAGCGTGCGTGATCTAGAGTACGATCATCGCTGTCACTGATTTCGTTTATAAAGATTAGTCGTTTAGCAACTGTACACACAGTGGCAACCACTCCGGCGAGATTCTCAGGAGGCAAGTGCTGCAAGACACGATTTATGACAACTAGATCAAAGCTGTGGCTTGTGGTTAAGTCTTCGGCTCGGCAGCGTATAGTATGCACATGAGGGTAGGCTCGGCGTGCCAATGCGAGAGCACGGGCCGATATGTCAACACCTAGCACATGTGGAACACTAAGCTCTTCATAAAGTGAGAAGAAGCGACCTGTTCCACAACCAAGATCAAGCACGCTGCGTGGTTTATACCTGCTAAGTATAGCGAGCACAGTTGGAGCATCAGGCCTATCTTCACCGTACAGGCGATGAGCATCCGGGGCACGCAACTCCCAATACAAGCGCTGTGCGCGCCCGTAATTCAGTAAGATCAGCCGGTATATCAGCGAGCGCGCACACCGGGCGAGTCTGCCGAAAGGGTTCATAACAGAACTGTAGAGGCCACTTCTCGCATCGTCGTCGGACATAGCCTAGACCGCAGGCACAACACTATCCACCTGCCTGCCCGCCGTGACCGCCCTACCCAGCGCCTCCGCCACCTGCGTCACATCATCGAACCCAAGCGCCGGGTAGAGGGGCAGCGTCAATTCACGCGCAGCTACCGCCTCGGTTACAGGTAACATGCCGTCGCGCAGGCCATAGCGCTCTCTGTAATACGTGAACAGGTGGATAGGCGGGTAATGGATGCTCGTCTGGATGCGGTTCTCTTTCATGGACGCTATAATGTCCGCCCGAGATACCTCTTCGGGCAACAACACCGGCATGATATGGTAAGAAGACGGGCCCAGAGGGTGCCCGAACGGCACGTCCACGCCCGGCACACCGGCGAGCAGTTCCCGGTAACGCTCCACCAGCGCCTTGCGCCTGGCATTGTTCTCGTCCAGGCGGCCCAACTGCACGAGGCCCAAAGCGGACCGCACCTCGTCTATCCTATAGTTGAACCCGGGGGCCACTACATCATAGCTGCTTGCGTGCCCTTTGTGCCGGTCCCAGGTGAGCGTCGTCATGCCATGAGAGCGCATGAGCCTGATCTTGTCGGCCAGGTCGTCCCTGTTGGTGACAACCAGCCCGCCTTCGCCTACAGCCAGGTTCTTGTTAGAGAAGAAGCTGAAACACCCAACGTCGCCTATCGTGCCAAGCGCCCTCCCCTTGTAGGATGCGCCGGGTGCGTGGGCGGCGTCCTCCACCACGCCCAGCCCGTGCGCGCGCGCCAACTCCATAATAGGGTCCATATCCGCCGGGAAACCGCCGTAATGGACCAGCGCGATAGCGCGGGTTCGCGGCGTGATCTTACGCGCTATATCGGCGGGGTCTATATTCAAGTCTTGAGGGCCGTTGATCTCGGCGAACACAGGCACAGCGCCCGTGTACGTGGCCGCGTTGGCGGTAGCCACAAAAGTGAGCGACGGCACTATTACTTCATCGCCCGGCTGTAGGCCAAGCGCGGCATACGCGAGATGGAGCGCCACTGTACCGTTTGCCACCGCAAAGGCGTGGCGAGCGCCCAGCTTGGCCGCCATCGCAGCCTCGAACTCCTGGGTCTTCTCGCCCATCGTCAACCAGCGAGAGCGCAACACTTCGGTTACCGCCTCTATCTCTTCTTCGCCGATATCTATATCGGCGAGCGGGATCCGCCATATACTCTCTGCCATCGCCGTTACTCTCCTTTCAAGAACTGACCACGCATGCGCTCGAACTCATCAATCGCCTGCTGGTAGTCGTCAGGCCTACCGATGTCGAGCCAATAGCCGCTGAAGGGGTAGCTCACCACCTTATCACCTCGCCCTAGCATAAGGTTGACCAGGTCAGGGAAATCGAAACGCGCTCCCAGCTCTAGCAGTTTTACCACCTGCGGCTCGAAGATATAGATGCCCATGCTTACCCGATAACCGAGGTGCGGCTTCTCCGTGTAGGCCACTATGCTGTGGTCTTGCCCAATGTCAATCACTCCATAATCTATGTTTACTACTCGTTCGTGTGTGGCAATAGTCGCCAACGCGCCATGCTGCCGGTGATAAGCCAACAACTCACGATAGTCGAGAGTGGTCAGCAAATCGCCGTTCATCACCAGGAACGTCTCGACCAGGCCCGCGATCACCGACAGCGGTCCAGCCGTGCCGAGCGGCGTTTCCTCGCGCGCATAGGTCAACCGCACGCCGAACTTGCTCCCATCACCGAAATAGGCCACCAGCAGTTCAGCCAGATGCCCAACCGCCAGAGTGATCTCATCGAAGCCCGCCGCCTGCAACTGGCGTATGACCACTTCAAGTATGGGTATATCCCCGACGGGCATCATCGGCTTCGGGAACACCGTAGTGTAGGGAGCCAGGCGAGTACCCTTCCCACCGGCCAGGATAACAGCTTTCATGCTATACGTTGTAAAGAGCAGCTTTGTAGTGATGAAGTTCCCCACGCATCCACTCGATAGTGAGAGCCAATCCTTCTTCCAACGACACCGTCGGAATCCAACCCAGGAGCGCCGCCGCCTTACGGTTGTCCGCTATCAGGCGCATCACTTCGCTACGCTCCGGTCTCATGCGACTTTCATCCGCCTCGATCCGCACCGGCTTTCCGATCAGCTTAATTACGCGCTCGGCCAACTCACCGATAGAGACCTCGCGTCCGCTGCCCAGGTTTATCGTCTCCCCTTCGACCCCCATCACGCTTCCCGCCCTTAGGAAGCCCTCTACCGTGTCGTCCACATAAGTGAGATCGCGGGTGGGAGAAAGAGCGCCCAAACGCACCACATCACCGGCTAGCGCTTGCGTGATTATGGTTGGTATCACTGCGCGAGCCGACTGCCGAGGGCCGTAAGTATTGAACGGGCGAAGCGTCACCACAGGCAGATCGAAAGACCTATAATAGCTCTCGGCCAGCTTGTCGGCGCCAATTTTGCTCGCCGAGTAAGGAGATTGCCCTTGTAACGGGTGCTGTTCGTCAATGGGTACATGCAGGGCCGTCCCGTACACCTCACTGGTGGAGGTATGTACCATCCGGCCCACGCCCACAGCGCGCGCGGCATTCAGGACGTTGAGGGTGCCCATCACGTTCGTCTGCACCACGTCCACGGGGTGCTTATATGAATAGGGGATGGCTATGAGCGCGCCCAGGTGGAATATCACGTCCATTCCCTCAGCCGCGCCACGCACCGCGTCAGGGTCTTTCAGGTCGCCGGGCACAACCTCGATGGACGCGGCTGCATCGGGCGGAAGCCATTCGAGCAGACCCCAATCGTTGCGCGCATTGTAATGCACGAAGGCGCGTACTCGCGCCCCCTCCCGCACCAGCCGTTCAGCCAGATGGCTTCCTATAAATCCGCCCGCGCCTGTTAGCAGCACGCGGCGCTGAACCCAGGAATCAGACTCGGTAGATCGGGTGGATTCGACCATTACCGCCCTATCCCCAAATACCTCATCCCCACACCCTCTATCGCCTGTCTGGGCAGGCAGTCTCGTCCGTCCAGCACGGCTTTGCACCCGGCATCAGCCAGGCGCTGCCAGCCAAGCGACTTGTATTCGTTATGATACGCTTGAATTATGGCCGCGTCAATACTTTGCAGGTGGGATAATAGTACCGGCTCCGCACCGTACCTGGATAGCTCCTCGTGGGTATAAAGAGGGTCGTTTATGAGCGGCGTCGCTCCGTGCTTCTTCAGAGATTCTATCAGGCGCACCCCGCCCGAAAAGGCTGTCTCCTTGACGTTCTCCCGATAAGAGAGGCCCAGCACCAGCACGCGCTTGCCGTCAAGGCCCCCCAGCGCCTCGCCCAACCGCTCAAGCGCCCATTCGGCCATGCCGTCGTTGACGCGGCGCGCTTCCTCAAGGAGGCGCATCGGGTCATCCCCCGCCTGGTTGATGAGAAAATAGGGGTAGACCGGTATGCAGTGCCCGCCCACCGCTATACCCGGCCTGTGGATGTGCGAGTATGGCTGGGTGTTGGCCGCCGCTATCGCCTGGTCCACCGCGACCCCGTGCGCCGCCCCGAACCGCGCAAACTCGTTCGCCAGCGCGATGTTCACGTCCCTATAAGTGGTCTCCATCAGCTTGACCATCTCGGCAGCGTCGGCGTTATCTAACGGCATGAGCGCCGCCCCGCCCAGCGCCGCCTCATAAAAGCGCACTGCCCTTGCCGTGCATTCTGGCGTGACCCCCCCTATAATCTTGGGGTACTGTTGCAGATCGCGGAAGATCCGCCCACTGTACACCCGCTCAGGGCTGAAAGCCAAGTAGAAGCCCTCGCCAACCCGCAACCCCGACCCCGCCTCAAGCGCAGGCCCGAAGCGAGCGCGAGTGGTGCCCACCGGCAAGCTAGTCTCGTACACGACCAGAGTGCCCGGCTGCAATCCCGCCGCCACCGCCGATGTAGCCGCATCCACGCTCCTATAGTCAATATTGTGTCTCTCGTCCACCAGCAGAGGCACAATGATCACCACCGCGTTGCTCTTGCGTACCGCCTCGGTCGTATCCGTAGTGGCCGACAGGTTGCCCTGAGAGACCGCCGCCCGCACCCGCTCATCCAGCCCCGGCTCCTCTTTGATATGCGACTCCCCGGCGTTTACCGCGTCCACTACCTGCTGAGATATGTCGCAGCCTACCACCGATAGGCCGCAGCCTGCGAACTGCGCCGCCAGGGGCAGCCCTATCTTGCCGAGGCCGACTACGGCTACGTTATATTGGGCCGGAACCCGCCCTCTATCGTCCATCGTCCATGCTCACTACCGCGCCTTCCAACCCTGCTTCCACGATCTTGCTCGCCACGCGCAACGCCGCCAGCCCGTCCTCGCCCGACACCAACGATACGTCCTCACCCTGCACGGCTCGGACGAAGCGGTCCAACTCGACGCGCAACGGCTCGGTCTTGTCTATGCGGAGGCGTACCATGTTACCCTCGCTTACGCCCGCGATATTGGATATGGCGTCCCAGTCGGTCTTGATATAGTTGTTCTCGTAGAAGTAGAGGTCCTGCGTCAAATAGTTTACCTGGAACATGCCCTTTTCGCCCGTCACCATCAGTTCGCGTAGCTTGGTCGGCGTGAGCCAGTTGATGTCCAGCACACCTATCGAGTCGTCCTCGAAGCGTAGCAGGCCCGACAGCAAGTCCTCATGCTCGGTGTGGATGCGGCGGGCGGTCTCGGCGTACACCCTCGTGACTTCCGAGCCACTCAAATAGCGCATTATGTCAACATCATGCGTCGCCAGGTCTATCACCACGCCCACATCGCGCACGCGGGGCGGGAACGGCCCCAGCCTGCGCGAGTGCATTTGGAACACCCGGCCTAACTCCTCGGCGCGGAGCCGCCTGTGCAACTCTACTAGCGCCGGGTTGTACCGCTCGATATGCCCTACTGTGAGGACCACGCCCGCCTTCGATGCCGCCTCTATCATCTCCTGCCCGTCAGCTACCGTGAAAGCAATAGGCTTCTCGACCAACAGGTGTATCCCTCGCTCTATGGCATCGAGCGCCACCTCACGGTGCAGGATAGTCGGGACGGCTACAACCACAGCATCCGGCCTCTGCTCATCGAGCATCCTGCGGTAATCGGTATAAGCAGGAATGCCGAACCGCCGGGCCGCTCGCCCTGCCGTCTCCTGGTCCGCGTCGGCCAACCCCATCAACTCAGCCGAATCGAGGTCGTTTAGCACCCGCAGGTGGTTGCGGCCCATGGCGCCCGCGCCCACGACGGCTACGCGGGTTGGGTGTTGGGTGTTGGGTGTTGGGTGTCGAGCATTAGCGGTCATAATTCAGAGCTCAAACTGGAAACTAGCGCAGCGTTCGTACCGCTTCGACGATGGTTTCGAGATCGGTTTGGGTGAGGCCAGGGTGGATAGGGAGAGATAGCACTTGCCGGGCTGCTTTTTCGGCTTCGGGGAAGCACTGGTTCTCGTAGCCTTCGTTGAGATCGCGGTAGATTTGCTGCTTATGTACGGGCACGGGGTAGTATATGTCGGTGCCTATACCGGCCGCAGTCAATTGTTCGCGCACGTTGTCGTGGTCACGTGGAGGGAGGACGCGCACGGTGTACTGGTGAAAGACGTGGCGCGTGCCGGGGCGGACCTGCGGCGTCTGCACTTTATCCTTCGGCAGATGCTCGTTCAGGTAGGCGGCGTTGGCGATGCGCTTCCGGTTGAAGCTCTCCAGCTTGGGGAGTTGGGCCAGGCCGATTGCGGCGTGTATGTTGGTCATGCGGAAATTATAACCCAGCGTCTCGTGGTAGTATCGCTTCCTCATGCCGTGCGAGCGCAGCATGGTTGCGCGGTCGGCCACCTGGTCGTCGTTGGTGGTGATCATGCCGCCCTCGCCTGTGGTAATGTTCTTGGTCGGGTAGAAGGAAAAGCAGCCGGTGCCCCAACTGCCCGCCCGCTTGCCGTTCTCCTCAGCGCCGTGCGCCTGCGCCGCGTCCTCTATCAAGACCAGACCATGCCTGTCGGCTATCTCGCGGATGCGCGACATCTCGGCCGGGTTGCCATACAGGTCTACCGGCATGATCGCCTTCGTGCGTGGGGTGATAGCCGCCTCGATTTTGTCGGGGTC
>JBBSGN010000101.1:0-7694 GCA_038254085.1 Chloroflexia bacterium
AGAAGGGTCGGCAATCCCCACTCTAACAGACCTATTCAATTGTTGCAACACAGCCCTTAAACGGGCAGGAACGCCGCTCATCTGAAGCGCTTTCGGCCCTTGACTACAGTCTCAACATCTTCGGGGCTAACCACAGCAATATCGCCCGCGATGCCGCGCTTGATGGCAGCCAGTGCGTTTCCATAGAGGAGTGGTGTGGCATCTGCCTCTTGCCTCAAACTGAGGTAATGGTCTCCGCCCAGGTAGGCGTACAGATAGCCCGCAGCGAAAGCGTCGCCCGAGCCGAACCTGTGGTTGCCCTCGATGGACAGCGCCTCATGGTAGTTATAAATGCCGCTCGTAAGTTCAGCCGCGCCTTGACTGCCGAGCGTCAGCACCAGCGTTTTGCTGTTCTCGCCAGAGAGATTCGCCAGACCGCGTAGTACCTTCTCGGCATCTCCGGTGAGACCCCACAGCGTGGCTGCGTCGTCACGAGTGCAGATGAGTACGCTCGCCTGCCTGCAAGCAGCCTCGATACCAACCGCGGCCTCGGCCACACCCCAGAGCTTTGCGCGGTAATTCACGTCGAACGAGAGTGGAATACCCTCACGCTCCGCGAAGCGGAGCAAGCGCGAGAACACGGCACGGGTATTGTCGCTCAGGGCGGGGGTGATGCCCGTCAAGTGCAGCAATTGCGCACTTTCAAGCCCTGACAGGTCGAGCGCCGAAGGGTCTATGCGGGCACAAGAAGAACCTGTGCGGTCGTAGTAGACGGGCGTGCGAATGGGAGCAGGTAGCTCTTCGGAGTAGAAGATGCCAAGCCGTTCCTCCTTTCCGTGCCACACCACCCGTGACAAGTCAACCCCGTGTCCCCTGAGGGCTGCCGCTACTCCCCTGCCGAGCGGGTTCGCGGGAAGAGCCGACATCCAAGTGGCGTGCATACCGAGCCGCGCAAGGCAGGCGAGCGTGTTTGATTCCGTTCCGGCGACATATGCTGTGAATTGATCAGTTTGCTCAAGCCGCTTGCCGATGGGCGGAGAGAGCCGGAGCATCGTTTCACCGAAGCTGATCACCTGGGTATTGGGCATAGCGGCACCTCACCGCAGTATAGCATCACCAGGGTTCGCGCACCAGATGTCCGGGAGTCGCACCGTGGCACAGTGCCTGCTCATTATTAATGATAGATAGGTCACTGGCAGATGCATTGACGCGGGCGTTATTGTGTGCTAAGTTCGTTAGGACGCGCAACCGCATATATGCCCACAAGAGGAACGCAAGCATTGAGTAACCCTGACCCCAAGGTCGGGCCGCGCAACCCGGTTGCAATAATACGCCTGGACGACTTGAGCAACGCCCTTCAGATAGCGCGCGCGCTGGAGGAAGGAGGCATACGTGCCCTGGAGTTTACCCTGACTAACCCGGGGGCGGTAGATGCAATAGGACAGGTAAAAGCAGCTATGCCTGCGCACGTGTTGGTCGGCGCGGGCACGGTGCTCAGAGCAGAGGAAGCCCAAAAGTGCATCAGGGCAGGCGCGGATTTTGTGGTCACGCCTGCTTTCTTGCCCGACGTGGTGCAGGTTGCAGTTGATGCTGGAGTACCCGTAGCATGCGGCGCGTTCTCCCCGACTGAGATACTGGCTGCATGGAGCGCGGGCGCCGCTCTAGTCAAAGTGTTCCCCGCCGGCAGATTGGGACCGGGATACATAAAGGACGTGCTTGCGCCTTTGCCCAATCTGAGGTTGGTGCCTACGGGCGGGGTCAACCTGGATAACTGCGCCGCGTTTCTCGACGCGGGGGCGTACACCGTGGCAGTCGGCAGCAGCCTGGTTGCCGAAAGCCTGGTCAGCCGTGCCGATTGGGTAGCCCTGCGACACCTGGCAGAGCAATATGTAGAGGCTTGCAAGAAGTCGGAAGTTGGGTGAGCAAGGCTGAGTAAACGGGGCGGCATAGCTCGCTCTCGTTCTGCTACAGCCCCACATTGTCCACGGTCTGGCGCTTCTCCCAGCCCTGGCGAAAGAGTGGGAGGAAGTTGCCGGGGTTGTAAGGGTGGTGCGCCAACTCTTCGTAGTTGAGGTCGGTGCCCCAGCCGGGAAGGTCGCTGCGCAACTCTATATAGCCGTTCTCTACGCGAAGGGGATTGGTGAGTATCTGCGGGCACCAGTCGTCGTTGAAGTCGTCGAATATTTCGTGGACAAAAAAGTTGGGCGAGGCCGTGTTCAGGTGCGCACACGCCACCGAACAGAGTGGCCCCTGCGCGCTATGGGGGGCGGTCACTCCATTATGGGCGTTGACCATCCCGCAGACTTGCTTGGCGACTGTCATTCCGAGGAACTGTGGCTCAAGCTGGATTATATGCACCGCGTCGTGCTGCAGCAATTCGGCGAACTGCTCTTTGCAGTAGTAGTCTTCTCCGCAAGCTATCGGCACAACGCTCCGCCGCGCTATCTCCACCATCGAGGAGATTCGCTGCGGAGGTACGGGGGCTTCGAACCAGGTGGGTTTGTAATCTCGCATTGCCTCAGCGAACAGAAGCGCCGTATGCACGCTAAAGCGGTTATGGCCTTCGATCAGCACGTCCACGTCAGGCCCAACGGCCTCCCGCACGGCGGCTATTATCTCTATTGCAAGGTCGAAGTCACCGCGCTCCACCACGCGCCAGGCAGCGCCGAAAGGATCGAACTTGAGGGCTGTGTAGCCCCGTGCCACTACGTCTTTTGCTTTTTCGTGGAAACTCTCGGGATCGCGCGGCCCCCTATACCAGCCGTTTGCATAGACGCGTAGCCGGTCATGGCAGCGCCCTCCAAGCAGTTTGTAAACCGGCTGGCCGGTTGCCTTGCCCATGATATCCCAACAACCGTACTCTATCGCTGCGAGCGCGGAACCCTGCACTTGTCCGCCGTCCGAGAATAGATCGCGGGAGAGGCGTAGGGAGTGGTTTTCCACGTCAAAAGGGTCCCGCCCGATGACGAACTGTTTTAGCTCGTGGACTGCGGCTTCCACCGTTCTGGCGAAGCCATTGAGGGTGCCCTCTCCGATGCCGTACATCCCCTCGTCCGTTTCCACACGAGTGAAGAGCCAGTTCTTCCACGGATTACCCACTATGTACGTTTTTACACCCGTGATCTTCAACGTTGCGCTCCATTCTTAGTTGTCAGGGGCCAGGGGTCAGGGAACGGGCGGCCGATCACCGACCAACGAGAGAATTGCTAGCTACTGACCCCTGGCCCCTCACCCCTCGAAACTATCTACATGGTTAAGCCTCAGAAACATAGTAGTAAAGCTCGCCTGCCTGCAAAAGGTGCACGCGCTGCCGGCGGTGATGCGAATTCAGGTAGTCGAGCAAATATGCCGGATTGATGCGATTGCCCGTGAACATGTCGTTGTGGCCCGGAAGCAGCACGCGCGTGCCGACCGCAGCCGCTAACTCTGCGGCTTCCCGGTAGTCCATGTTACCTACCAATCCCTGCTGCTCGCGGTACCAATCGCGTCCGTTGATAGGTAGGCACATCAAGTCCGGTCTCTGCCGTTTCAGCCGCTCGAACAACCCATCGTATATAACCGTGTCGCCGGAATGGTACAACGTGACGCCGTTTATACTGAGTATGAAGCCGAGATAGGCTGGGTTCCCCTTTTCGTCCGGCTCAAAGCTGTAGTGAGCGGAAGGTATGGCGGTAATCCGTAGCCCTGGGCCGCAATCCACAGGCCCGTCAACCGGAGGCACTTCTATCCTGGCAGGCGCGACACCTGCTTTGACCAGCACATCCCGCCCCGTGTAAGAGGTAAGCATCCTTGCGCCAGGTGCGGAGAGTAGTAGAGGTACGAGCGTCATGGGGTCACAGTGGTCGGCATGGTGATGCGTGGATAGGGCTACCGTCACCATGCCAAGCTCATCGGGCCGGACAACGATGGGCACCTGGCGGGCAAGCGAAGCGGGGTCATCGGTGGCGGTCTCTTCCACGAAGTCGGACAGGTAAGGGTCGACGATCACTACATGAGCGCCGCCCTTTAGTAAGTAGCCTTGCTGGCCCAGCGCCCACACGGCGAGATGGCCCTGGGGAACATCCAGGCCGCGGACTTCCTGCGCGATTCGGTAGCTGTCGTCGGTGTGCAATACAATATCCTCCCACGTGGATGAGGTCGAAGGTTGCAGCCCTGGCAGAGGCTATCTGTCAGCGCCGGGTGCGACGGGCCAGGCGGTTCTGGAGCAGGACCACCACCAGCAGGAAAGTACCCCTGATAACCGACTGCCAGTAGGCGCTCAGGCTAATGAGGCCGCGTCCGTTCTCGAAGTTGAGGATGTTGAATATGAGACCGAGCAGCAGGACTCCGGCCAGCGTGGCCCCCACCGATCCCATCCCGCCCGTGAGCAATGTGCCGCCCACCACCACCGAGGCGATTGCCGATAACTCCCAACCAAGCCCTTCGGTGGGCTGCCCCGCATTGTACCGCGCCGCGAGTATAACCCCCGCCAGCGCAGCAAGCGCACCGCTGAGGCTGTAAACGATAATCTTGATGCGCTCTACCCGCAGCCCCATCAGACGCGCCGCTTCCTCATTGCCCCCCACCGCCAGCACGTGCCGCCCGAAACGGGAGAAGGTGAGCAAAATCGACCCGCTTGCGTAGGCCACAAACAAGATTATGGCGGGCACCGGCAGACCCAGCACGTCGCCCTGGCCCACGAATTTGAACTCGCTTCCGGTGTCAATACCTACCGACGTGTTGTTCGCCAGTATGAGGGCCACGCCGCGGGCCGCCAGCAGCATCGCCAGCGTGACAATGAACGGCAGTATCTGGAGCTTGGCGATGATCCAACCGTTGATGAACCCGACCACCAGCCCCACCAGCACCGGCACAACCACGGCGGGCACTACTCCGTAGGGACTGAGCAGTGCCGCGACCACGCTGCCCAGGGCGGCGACCGCGCCTACCGACAGGTCAATACCTCCCGTCATGATAACAAAGGCCATACCGAGCGCTATCAGGCCGAACATGGAGTTGTAGCCCAGTATAGTTGTGACGTTATAGCCGGAAAGGAAGTTGTCGTAGCGCAGCGCGCCGAACAGGATCAGTAACGCGAGGGCGATAAGCACACCCTGGCGCTGCAGCAAGCTGGCCGCGCGGGACATGGCAGGCGATCGGCCCTTTTGAGGCGCATTAGCAGTAACAGCTGACATACATTATCCTCTTGGCTTCGCGAAGCTTCCTCTGTGTTGCCTGCTTACGATTGGCGTTGGCGCTGTATATAAACAGCTACTAGAATAATAGCCGCTTTAACAACCCGTGCGGCGGCGTCAGGGATGCCGTGGACCAGCAGCGTGTAACGAATAAGCTGGATAATAAGCGCCCCGATCAGCGTGCCGACAACCGTTGCGCGCCCGCCCGTAAGCGGTGTGCCGCCAACGGCCACGGCGGCTATCGCATCCAGTTCTACATCTAGGCCGACCAGGTTGGCGTCGGACGATGAGTTGATGGCTATTGCGATCAACCCCGCGATGCCCGAAAGGATGCCGCTAATCCCGTAGACGGCCAGCTTGACGCGGTTGACGGGCACACCAGCCAGCTTCGATGCAGCTTCGTTGCCGCCTATTGCCAGCACGAAGCGCCCGAAGATAGTGCGCCGCATAACCCACGCAGCCACCGCGACGATAACGACCATCAATATCACCTGGAAGGGGATACCGAAGGGCCTGCCGAGGCCGATGTACTGGAAACCCGGGTTGGAGAAGGTCTGCAAGTTGCCATTCGTCACTACCTGCGCGATTCCACGCCCTGCGATAAAGAGCACTAGCGTGGCGATAATCGGTTGAATCTTGAAGTAGGCGATGAGGGTGCCGTTGAAAAGCCCGAAGGCTCCCGCTAACAGCACCGGAAGGATGAAGGCAAGTGTGATACCCACCGCGGGATTGTCCAACGGCGGTATGGTGCTCAGGAAAATGAGAGGCGCGAGCGCCCCGCTGATGGCCATGAGCGCGCCTACCGACAGGTCAATACCTCCGGTGGCGATCACCAGGGTCATGCCCACGCCCACTATCACGATGGTGGCAACCTGCGTCAGATTGACATTGAGGGTCTGCGTGGTCAGGAAGTTGTTGGTGAAGAGGATGTTGTACAGGATAAGCAGGAGCAGGCCGATAAGAGCGCCATATGTCTGCCCCACATAGCGAAAGCGCTCCGGTAGCACCAGGCGACGCCCCGACCCGCCTACCGCTGCATCAGCCTTAGCCACGCGCACCTGCCTCTTCTGCTGAAGCCTCGGGTACGCCGCTGTCACCGTGGGCCATGGCAGACATGATGGCGCTCTGGGTGACGCTGCTGTGGGGCAGCTCGGCCACGCTTCGCCCATCTCGCAGAACGACGACCCGGTCGCTTCCTTCTGTTAGCTCCTCGATCTCGGACGAAATCATCAGCACGCCCAATCCGGCCTCGGCCAACTCGTTAATGAGCGCCTGTATCTCGCCCTTCGCGCCGACGTCAATTCCGCGCGTCGGCTCGTCAAGGATAAGGAGGCGCGGGTCGAGGCAGAGCCAGCGAGCGAGCAGCACTTTCTGCTGGTTGCCGCCCGAAAGTTCGCGGATTTTCTGGTCAGGCCCGGCGGTCTTTATGCTCAGCCGCTTGATAAACTTGTCCACGACCGCCTGCTGCCTATCGCGGTCTACGATGCCGTTGCGAGCCAGCGCAGGCAGAAGAGCCAGGGTCAGGTTCTCGCGCACCGACATATAGGGGATGATGCCCTCGGTCTTGCGGTCTTCGGTGCAGAAACCTATACCGGCGCGTATAGCGTCGCCGGGCGATCTGAAGCGAGCGGGTTTGCCGCCAAACCGCACCGCACCTGCTTTAACGGGGTCAGCGCCGAAAATTGCCCGAGCCACCTCTGTTCGGCCCGAGCCCAGCAGGCCGGCAAGCCCCACTATCTCGCCGGCGTGCACGCTAACGTCCACCCCATGCAGCACGGCGCTTTGCAGGCCGTGCGCGTCGAGCAGCTGCCCCTTCGTGTGGTGTACGCCCTCTCCGAAGCCTGTGATGCCCGACCGCCTTACCTCCCTCAACTCTTTGCCGAGCATCTTGCTGACCAGCTCAAGCCTGGTGATCTCGTTGATCGGCTTGTCGTCTACGGTGAGGCCGTCGCGCATGATGGTCACGCGGTCACACACGACGTAGAGCTCGTCCAAGCGGTGGCTGACGAAAATGACCGACACACCCTCAGCTTTGAGCTGGCGGATCACGTCAAACAGGGTGGCTACCTCGCGCTCGTCCAGCGAAGATGTCGGCTCGTCCATAACAACGAGATTGCTCTGGAACGACACGGCTCTGGCGATGGCTACCATCTGTTGGATAGCGACGTTGAGCAACATAAGAGGCTGGGTCACGTCTATGTTGATGCCGAAGCGCCCGAGGATTTTCCTCGCGTCGGTGTTCATGCACCGCCAATCTATGAGGCCACGGCGGCGCGGCTCTCGGCCCATGAATATGTTCTCGCTCACAGAGCGGAAGAGCACAAGGTTCACTTCCTGGTAAATCGTGCTCACGCCATTGAGCTGTGCCTGCTGGGGCGACTGAAAATCAACAGGCTGCCCATCCAGAATAATAGTGCCACTGTCACGGCGGTAGGCTCCCGTCAATATCTTGATGAGAGTGGACTTACCCGCCCCATTCTGTCCGACCAGGGCATGGACTTCGCCGCGGCCAACACGAAGCGACGCGTTCTGAAGGGCTAC
>JBBSGN010000102.1:0-7664 GCA_038254085.1 Chloroflexia bacterium
GACCGATATACGCTTCCAGGACGACGAGCACGTGATGCGTATCATCAACCGCATCGTGGCTCCGCTCGGCAGGCATGTGGACGAGGCCTCGCCAATGGTGGACGCCCGCCTGCCCGACGGCTCCCGTGTCAACGTGATTATCCCGCCCTTATCGCTGATAGGCCCCACCATCAGCGTCCGCAAGTTCAGTCGCGTGCCTTTCGCGGCGGACGACCTGATGCGGATGGGTTCGGTGTCCGAGAAAGCGGTAATCTTCCTGGAAGCGGCGGTGAAGTCGGGGCTGAATATCATCGTGGCGGGCGGAACCAGCACCGGCAAGACCACCTTCCTGAATGCCCTTTCCTCCTTCATACCCGTGGACGAGCGCATCGTGACCATAGAGGACGCAGCCGAATTGCAGCTACAGCAGATACACGTCATCCCTCTGGAGGCCCGCCCACCCAACATCGAGGGCGCGGGCGAGGTGTCTATCCGTGAACTGGTCATCAACGCCCTTCGTATGAGGCCCGACCGCATAATCGTGGGCGAGTGCCGAGGCAAGGAGACCCTCGACATGCTCCAGGCGATGAACACCGGGCACCAGGGCTGCATGACCACCATCCACTCTAACGGCGCACGAGACACCCTCTCGCGCATCGAGACGATGGTGCTGATGGCGGGCACCGACCTGCCGTCGCGGGCCATACGCGAGCAGATTACCTCGGCCTTTGACCTGGTGGTATATCTGGAGCGCCTGGACGACGGCTCACGCAAAGTTACCGCCATAAGTGAGATCATCGGCATGGAAGAGGGCGTAGTCATCATGCAGGACATCTTCAAGACAGAGATGGTCGAGCACGAACTTGAGCGGCCCACCTATGAGCTCCTGACTACCGGCATACGGCCCGTGACCATGCGTAAGATGGAGCGCGCCAACCACTTTATGCCCACCGACTTCTTCGAGGCCAGCGAAAGCAGCGGTTTGAGGATGCGCACCAATGCGGCTGTGCGGTCGCGGTAGGACAGGCGGTCACACAAGGAGCGGTTCGCCAACCACACCTCGTGCCCAAAGACATTCAAAGAGGATAGAGAGCAATGTTTAACAGTACCAACCTAGCCCTGATAATCGGCGCGGGCGTGCTTACCGCCGCAGCGTGCTGGCTTCTGCTTTACGGCATTCTGCTCTACTTCAGAGGCTCGGAGGCGCGCGTCCACAACCGCATCAAACAGTTCGCCGTCAATCGGCCACAGGTCGGAGTAAGCGAGGAGGAGCAGCGCGCCCAGCTACGCGCCACCCTCTTCGCGCAACTGGACAGCCGTTGGTCGACCAGAACCGTCTTCAAGAGGATGAAGGAAGACCTGGCTAAGGCCGACGTGAACATGACCGTCAGCGAGTTCGCCCTCGTACAGGTGAGCGTGAGTATCGCGCTGGCGATTCTCTTGTGGGTGCTAGAGCCGCAATTTGTCCTGTTGATGGTGCCTGTGGGGCTGGTGCTGGGCTATCTACTCACTCGCTACTACCTGCGCTTCATGGGGAAGCGACGGATCAACAAGTTCGAGGACCAACTGCCCGATACTCTCTCCATCCTGGCAAGCTCGGTGCGCGGCGGGTTCAGTCTCTTCCAGGCGCTGCAACTCATAGCTAAGGAGGCAGCCGAACCGTCCAGGACTGAGTTTCTGCGTGTGGTACAGGAAGTGTCGTTGGGCGCGCCACTCGACCAGGCGCTGGGCGGGCTTGCCGAGCGTATCCCGACCGAGGACGTGGAGATACTGGCGACGGCCATCACCCTGCAACACCAAACCGGAGGCAATCTCTCCCACGTGCTTGACGTGGTGGCGCACACAGTACGCGAGCGCCATCGGGTGCAGCGAGAGATACGCTCGTTGACGGCCCAGCAGCGCTTTTCGGCGGGCCTACTGGCTTTGCTCCCGATCCTGCTGGCTGGACTGTTGTTCGTAATCAGCCCCACATACATAGGCCATATTTTCCAGTGGGGCTGGGTGCTGTGTATGCCCGTCGGGGCGCTTCTTATGACAATAGTCGGCTACATAATCATGCGTAGATTGGCGGCCATAGATGTTTAGAGCGGTATTGCAGAACCGACGAAAGACGAAAGACCACCATAGTAAGTGGTATCCTCACGTCTTACGTTTCCCACATCTCCGGTCGTCCTTGGTCCTTCGTCGGTCGTCCACCATAATCGCAGGCATACTGCTGTTCGCCTCGCTACTCGGCCTCGTTCCGGGGGCAGGGGCGCAGGCGGCAAGCAAGCTGTCCATCAACCAGGTGGACGGCCATGCGTGGCCCGACGTGGGGCTAAATCTGACCCTGGTGGGGCCGGACGGCAAGACGATCCCCGACGTTACGGCTGCCCAGTTCGAGGTGCGCGAGGCCAATCAGCCCCAGGCGCTGGCGGGCTTGCAACTCAACGCCGCCAGGAACGTGCCGCTGGCCCTGGTGATAGCCATAGACGTGAGCGGCAGCATGACGGGCGATAAGTTAGCCCAGGCCAAAGCAGCCGCCAGTACGCTGCTCGACTCGATCAGGCCCGAAGACAGGTTTAGCCTGCTGGCCTTCAACGAGCGCGTGATAACCGTGGTGCCAGCGACCAATGATAAAGGCGCTCTACAAGCGGGCATAAGCGCCTTGCAGGCACAGGGCAACACGGCGGCCTATGATGCGCTCTACTCGGCTGCTCAGGTGGCGTCTAACGCTCCCAGCGCGCAACGCCGCGTGATCATCTTGCTGACGGACGGAGCGGATACGGCAAGCAAATACAGCGCGCGAGTAGCGGCGGACGTGTCACGGCAGACAGGCGCGCTCGTGTACACTATTGGCCTGGGACCGGACGCCGTTGACAACACGCTAAAAGGGCTGGCGGAGCCGACAGGTGGCAAGTATTACAAAGCACCCGCTCCCGCCGACCTGAAGGGCATCTATAACGCCATCTCGGTGGAACTTAGCTCGCAATTGTTGCTCAAATATGGCTCAACTACGCACGTCGCACACCCCTACGACTTCATACTCGTGGAGGTCAAATGCACGTTGAAAGACGGGCAGACGTTGGTGCAGACAGCGCGGTACAGGCCACCACTGTCTGCGATCACAGCCCCGACTCCTCAGGCTGCTCCCGCTAGTGCCGTGGCCGCGCCCCTGGTGGTGCCACTTCCGGCAGGCGTAGGAAGAGTCGAGGAAGCCGTTGGCACGGCGCGAATCCCTTCGGGAGCGGTCGAGATGATGGCGCTGGTGGCCTCCGTATTGGCAGGGGTGGCCGTGCTACTGTTTGCGGGCGCCGCAATGATGCTGCGCTCGCCATCAACGGCTTCCCGGAGGCTCATGCAGTATGTGGGCGGTCAGGTGTCCACAGACAGTCCGGAAATAGTGCGTACTCCCAGCTTCGGCAACCGAGTGGTAGCGCCGTTTGTAAGCTGGTTGGGCAGGCACCTCTCGCAGTTAAGCCCCAAGAGCTATACGCAGCATGTCCAGAATATGCTAATACTCGCGGGACCGCCTTACCGGATGCAAGTGGCCGGATTCATCGGTATCCAAGCGGTGGCAGCCGTCGGGGTCACACTACCGCTTATGTATTGGGTGATAAAAGCCTCGCCCGATAGCCCGCCGCGCTGGGTGCTAGTTGGCATATTCGGCTTGATGCTAGGCATATATCTACCCTACTTCCGGCTTGCCCGCCGCGTGAGCAACCGGCGCAAGGGCCTGCTAAAGGCGCTTCCCGGTGCGCTCGACTTCCTGGCGATCAACGTGGAGGCGGGCATGGGCTTCGACGCAGCCTTGTCCGAGGTGGTACGGCGCTGGCGCAACGTGCTCACCGATGAGTTTGCCCTGCTGCTGATTGACTTCCAGATAGGCCGGCCACGTAAAGACGCCTGGAAAGACCTGATTCAACGCACCCAGGTTCCCGACCTCACCTCCTTCGTCACCGCCATGCTCCAAAACGAGCAGGTCGGCTCAAGTATCAGCACATTGCTGCGGACGCAGGCCGAGCATATGAGGGTACGCAGGCGGCAACGCGCCGAGGAGACCGCCCGTGTGGCGCCCGTCAAGATGCTCCTGCCTATGGTCTTCTTTATCTTCCCCGGTATATTGGTGGTCCTCCTCGGACCGGCCATTCCGCAGTTCCTAGATGCGTTTGGAGGGAAGTAACATATAACAAGCAACAAAAACTGGTCGCTAACGGGCCAGTTTTTGTTGCTTGTTATATGTTTGCGGGGCGCATCAGCCTGTTTGGAATAGGCTTCGTTTCCGATACTCATCCGTGCGCTCCATGCAGAGCCATCCACACAACTTCAGCGAGATGCAAAGCGTGGCGGCCGGTGGTCTGGGCGATCTGCTCGCGGCAACTGAAGCCGTCGGCAACGATCAGGGTATCCTCGGAGGCGTTGCGGACGGCTGGCAGAAGTACCCGCTCGCCTACCTTGATGGACACGTCGTAATGCTCCCCCCTCTCGAAGCCGAAAGCGCCCGCCATACCGCAGCAACCGGAGTCCGGCACCTGGAAGTCGAGGCCCAACCGACGTAGCAGCACCGCCTCGTCGTTCATGCCCATGATCGCTTTGTGGTGGCAGTGCCCATGTACGATGGCTTTCCGTGGCAACTTGGGTAGCTCGAAGTCGGGCAGTTTCTGCTCCATAAACTCGCTGAGGAGGTACGTTTGCTTGCTTAATCGCCGGGCTGTGCTGTCTTTGGGGAATAAGTTAATTAGCTCATCGCGGAAGACTGCCGCACAACTTGGCTCAAGCACCACCACTGGCGTGCCCGCATCGATCTCGGCCCGCAAGGCATCAAGGATTTGCCGCAGCAGATACTTGGCCTGGTTGAGCATGCCCCAATCATAGAGAGGACGGCCACAACAAAGAGGTTGCGTGGGCACCACAACCTCGCAGCCCGCCGCTTCTAATATGTCCACCGCCGCCCTCAAAGTTTCCGGGTGGAAGTGGTTATTGAAGGTGTCGGGCCAGAGGATTATCCTATTAGGGGTAGGGGGTAGGGGATCAGTGCTTCGTAACCGCCGACCCCCTACCCCCACCCACTGCTTGAACGTTTGCGGCGCGAATGTCGGGATGTGACGTTGGGGGGCGATGCCACCTGCCGCTTTGAACAGGCTGCCCAGTATGGGGGCGTAGGTAAGGAAGTTTACTGCGCCGGGAGCCAGCGAAGCGAGGCGTGCCCACCAGTGGATAAGGCCCATGGTGTAAGCTGTCGCGGGGCGCAACTTGCCCGCATAGTAGTGCGACAGGAACTCGGCCTTGTAGGTTGCCATATCTACATTGACCGGGCAATCGCCTTTACAGCCTTTACAGGACAGGCACAGGTCTAGGGATGCCTTCACGTGGTCGTCGTGCCAACCCTGTTTGCCGATGACCTCGCCTTGTAACATCTCGAAGAGCATTCGGGCGCGCCCGCGTGTCGAATGCTCTTCCTCACGAGTAACCATGAAGCTGGGGCACATGGTCCCGCCCTCAAGCCTGCGACAATTGCCCACGCCCACGCAACGCAGGCTGGCGTCGGCAAAGCTGCCCTTGTCATCGGGAAACTTGAAGTGGGTCAGGGGTTGGGCCGGACGGTAGCCGGTGCCGAGTCGCAGGTTTTGGTCCATACGGTATGGGTCTATCACCTTGCCGGGGTTCATCTTGCAATCGGGGTCCCAGATAGCCTTGAATTCGCGGAACGCCTCCATTAGCTCCTCACCGAACATCTTGGGGAGCAGCTCGCCCCTCGCTTGGCCGTCGCCATGCTCGCCCGAAAGGGAGCCTCCGTAGCTCAACACCAAATCGGCTGCATCGTTCATGAAGCGCCGGAACTTCTGTATGCCCTGCTCGGTAAGGAGATCGAAGTCAATGCGTGTGTGTATACAGCCCTGGCCGAAGTGGCCGTAGAAGGCGCAGGCGTAGTCGTACCTCACCAGCAGGCCGCGAAGATCGCGTAAATAGTCAGCCAGCTTTTCGGGCGGCACAGCAGAGTCTTCCCAACCCGGCCATGCGTCCCCCTCGCCCGGCACCTTCGATGCAGCCGCCAACCCTGATTCGCGCACCTTCCATACGCGCTTCGCCTGCTTGGAATCGTCAAACAGCTTTATATTTGGCGCGTTCTCTTTGCCTTTCAGTGCGTCCATCAGGCGGCGGGCCTGGCCGGTTGCCTCGTCAACCGTCTCATCGCCGAACTCGACCAGCAGCCACCCGCCACCTGCGGGCAGCAATGCCACATCTTCGGGCAATAGCTTGTCCTGCTTCATGTCGCTAATCAGCCGCTCGTCGAAGCCTTCCAACCCGATAGGCTTGTGCTGGAGTATCTCCATGATATGGTCGCACGCCCTGTATATATCGGGGTAGCCCAGCACCAGTAAGGTGCGCTTGGGAGGGCTGTACACCAGGCGCACGGTAGCCTCAAGTATGGTCACACAAGTGCATTCGCTGCCGACCAGGGCGCGAGCCACATTGAAGCCGTTCTCGGGCAGCAGCCCCGGCAGATTATAGCCTGAAACGCGACGCGGAATGGCGGGGTAGCGCCTGCGTATTTGTTCTGCATAGTTGTCGCGCAATGCCTTCAACCTGGCATAGATAGCGGCGCGCCTGCCCCCTTGACGGATAAGTTGTTGAAGCTCATTTTCGCCCGTCTTGCCGACACGCAGGCGCAGACCGTCGTAGGTAAGTATCTCAAGCTCTTCGACGTTCTCGTCGGTCATGCCGGCAGTCAAAGAATGGACGCCACAGGAGTTGTTGCCAATCATGCCGCCCAGCGTGCAATGGCTGTGCGTCGCGGGGTCCGGCCCATAAGTCAGGCCATACTTCTCGGCGGCCTCACGTAGGTCGTCCAATATCAGGCCGGGCTGCACGCGGGCTGTTTTCGTGTGGGGGTCAATCTCGATCACCCGGTTCATATACTTAGAGAAGTCAATCACCACCGCCACGTTGCAGCACTGCCCGGCCAGACTCGTGCCCGCGCCGCGAGCCAGCACCGGCGCACCGTACTTTCGACAGAGTGCCACCGTGTTCACCACATCCTCTGCGTCCTTTGTTATGACAACTCCTACCGGCACCTGGCGGTAGTTAGAAGCGTCCGTCGAGTAGAGGGCGCGGCTGCCGTCGTCAAAACGCACCTCGCCCTTGATTTTCGCTCGCAAGTCGGCTGCTAGAGCCTCCGCCGCTGCGAAGGGCTGCATAGTGATAGGATCGTGGTGGCTGTGACCCGTGAATGTGCCTGTCATACTGAGGTTCCTCGGACTTGGGTGCTTTCGTTGCGGTCGCGGCGGGCCGCCTCGCCGCTCTCTGGGTCGGGCGGGTTCTTACAAGTCGGATGTCCGCCTGGATATAATATCACTTGGCATGGCTGCGACGCGAATCCCGTCGGCGGTCGCGGTGTAAGGGCTTAAATAGAGAGCAGCCAACATCCGAACGCTGGCTGCTCTCTATTCCGGTTTTACAGGATCAATCACTGGTGAGATATGCACTCTCTAGCGAGCAGTTGGCGGCGGGCCACTATCAAACGTGACACCAACATTGTCAATGCCGATTTGCTGCGGTTTGATGCCAGGACCGCCGAGGTCGAGGCCAGTGACAACTCCGCAACGGCTAAAGCCGTGCAGCTTCTACAGTTTTTCACTGATGCATTGTTGCCCCAATGCAATTAGGTTTGCACTATGAGAGCTACTCAATATGTTTTACGTAGC
>JBBSGN010000103.1:0-7596 GCA_038254085.1 Chloroflexia bacterium
AGCAACTCTCTTTTGAGAAGCGGAGGCGGCAGGACATACCGACTCCTTAAACGCTCGCGGAGAGGATGTAAGACGCCCCCTAATGGGACGCAAACCTCTGAGAAACGAGAATCCCGCTGCTTTAGCAGATGGGAGTGTCAATACTCACTCTTCCCAGCAGATGTAAACGTCGAATGTCGGCAGCACTGTGGCATTGAGGTTGATGAACACTAGCTCGCCGTTAGCAGCAGAGCCTATCGGGATAGTGAGCATCCGTGTGATATCAAAGGTCCACACCAACCCGGAGCCGACCGTACCGCCAAAGGTCCAACGTCGGAAAAACGCATTAGCAGTCCAGGTTGGTGCGGTACCGAATGTAGTCTCTAGTGTTGCCGTAGAAGCTACAGCACTGGGCTCACGCGACAAGCCCGTGAAGGTACCACCGGGAGTAACGCCCAGAGCTAGCGAGCGTGCTATGGCAATAGTATTCGGAGACGTACCCGCTGTGACCTGGGTTATCCCTATCTCTTTTATCTCGGCACGCCCTGCCGTAGAAGCACGAAAGGCTGCAAACGGCACGCTGGCCGTAGTTATCGAAGTACGTGCCGTTGCTTCGTAAGTAGCCAAAGAATGCTCCTAGTAAAACGTGATGGGCTGAAAAGCCTGGATGGTTTCGGGAAAGGAAGCGTCCACGACGAGTCGTGGCGAGCGGGCAAGAGACGTACCCGAGCTTATGATGTTGAGATACATGCCGAAGCCTAGGGGTGCCGTCGAGCTACCGGTGCCAAGCACTATACCGGTTAGTCCACTCCGGTTGATATAGGTACTCGGTGTGGTAAGCGCCACGTCGTAGGTTGTGCCGTTCACGTAGTTCCCGAAGACGGAGCCCACAAAGGCCCTGCTGCTGATCGGCGCACCCTCAAAATCACCAGCTGCGGCACCTGTCCAGTTATTCCAATCGCCGACTAGGTTATGTGATTGAGCGTTAGCCCCTGCGGCGCCTGCCTCGAAGCGCAACCATGCGGCGTTTATCGCTGCGCCGACTAGGAAGGAGGTGTTCCAGCGCACAGTGTAGTTGTACGCTACGTAGATTGAGCCGTTCAACTCGGTGCCAGCCGGGACAGTTGTGCCAACAGCATTGCGGTTAAAGGTTCCACCACCTGCTACAGGGTAACTTGCGGAAGTAGCTTGACTCAGATAGTTGTTATCCGTAGCAGAGGCGAGTTGTAGTACGTAAGTAGCCATTGTGCCCCTCTTAGGCTACTGCTTCGGCTTAAGGGCTTCGGCGTTCTCGGTGGCCCAGTACGACGCAGAGGGGAGGTTGTTGTACCCCTGCACGTCGTTGTCTATGAATATCCATCCGGTATTACGCTGTTTGGATAGCTGTGCGGCCTGGGCAATAGCTGACTCGGGTGTACCCTCGATTATCTGAGCGAACCGCTCGGGACCGTAGGCACCACTGGTAAGGAATGGCGAGTAGGCAACGTAGTAGGTATTCCAATTACTCTGGTAGTAGCTCCAGGTGTCTTCAAAGGAAACCACGATGTCAGCCGTCTGCATCTTGTACTCGTTGAAATTCCACGCGATGTTCATCATCACGTAGTCGTTGCGGGCCGGATCGTACTTGCCGTTGGGCGCGGTAGCGGTAGATCCAGACTTCTGCTTTATGTGGTCGTAGACGCTCTTGTGAAACGAGTCTGTATCTGAGCGCTGACCAGAATTGTCTTCGAAGATTCCGTCTATCGCATAGCAGTTGTACCACATGTCTATTTCGGCAAAGACATCGGCCAAGGGACGGCGGGGCGTCGTGTCTGCCGTCCCAGCAGTAGCAGAGGTATTGACGTAACCGATGTTCTTTATGCCGTGCGTATTATCGGAGTCAATCTGGGCCTTGAGGTTGGCGTTGCAGCTACTACCGGGACCATTGCCGTTATTGGCTATCCTCATGGCAGATGCACCCTTGCCATCCTTGTAGGAGGTGGAGGCAAACTGCGTGTCGTAAGAGGAAGGCGGAGTCCAGTAAGCGGGCGCGGAGATGAGCTGGCATCCCACGCTCATATCACACGTTCCGGGGACAGGTGTAGGTGTAGGTGTAGGTGTAGGTGTAGGAGGTGGTGGCGGTGGTGGTACAGGATCAGTTTCATTGTTGTCCCGCCTATCCGTGCAGCCAGGGTCAGCGGGGTAGTCTATCTTCCCGTCACCGTCATTGTCGCGTCCATCGCGGCACTGTGCAACAGCATGCGCGTTCGCGGTACCTGTAAACATGATGAGGCAGGCAAAGGCTAGCAGTAGGACGATTCGTCTCAAGTTGTGTCTCCTTGGGCTCTAGGATTTCGCTACTTGTATTAGCAAGTTATGAAGAGTCAGAGTATTCGATGCACTTGCCACACTCCATTGCGCCGTTAGGCCGAGGATACGGCTAGCCGTTGTGTCCACCGCAACGGTGGCACTCTGGTTGGCAAAGGACGAGGTCGTGGCAGAGAACGTAGAAGGGTTTAGTATCACACCGTTGCCAATTATCGCGCCGGTCGCACCCGCAGTTCTGAGCGTCACAAGTGCATCTATGCGGAACGGCTGATTAACTATACCAGAGGCAGTAGTTAGCGCCGCCCACGGTACCACAATGTTGCCGGCAAGTACGGTTGCGCCTATCCTGATACGGAAGGTGATCGTCGGCGTGACGGTTGTAGAAGCCAGACCATCGGCAGTAATGCGCAACGTCGTACCCGCAACAAGCTCGTTGGCCGCGAGCGTAATCGAACCCAAGACCGTCTCAGTGGCCGTGTTGGCTACGGTCTGTGCTACGGTTATGGCAGCAGGTGCGGTGTTGGTGCTACCCGCTATAGGCGACACCTTGTAGGCACCCGTCGGGTTATCCCACCAAACCTGAATTGAACTTGCAGGAGCATAGAGCGTGGCGATAGCCGTACCCGCAGAGTTGTTTATGATTACAGGGAAGGCGCCCGTAGCGTTAGCTGTGCGAACGAATACCCACTCCTCTCCTGGGAAGTGCCTATCCGAGGGGAGGGTATAGGTCAGAGCGGAAGCTATAGCTGAGTCGACAATGCGTGTTTGCGCGTTCTGGGTGATGCCCGTCTCGTTGGAGAGCGTAACTCCACCCGTATCGATATTAGTGCCGCCCTGGCTGTTGGGGGTTATCTTGAAGTACCTGTTCGGAGTGGTTCCGAGATTGTGGCCTATCCCCGCAAAGCCACCCGACTGGTAGAAGCCGCTCACGTCGAGTACAGCCCCCGTACCCATCTGTATGCCGTACGCACCCGAGGAGGTTTGATACTCGTGGTAGATCTCGAATTGCCCACCAATGATCTTGCAGGCTGCGGGTATATTTATCCCACATGCCCCCGCAGTGTAGGTAAATATCTTCGCCGTTATCTGGTTTGCGTAGAGCACCCCTCCACCCGAGATACCTGGACCGGCAAAGGTGAGACCCGCACCAGCACCCGCAACCTCGAGGAGGCAGTTATCTATTCGCGTTGAGGAGAAGCTGGCGGTCCCAAGATCACGATAAAGCTCTACTGGGTACTTCCCGTGTATGTGACACGACAGTATCTGCGTCTCTTCGCTGAAGTTGTTAGCCGCCAGGTTAGAGATGCGCACGGCTGATGACCCACCGTAGAACATGATCTCGCAATCGCTAATCGTGATGTTCCCGGTATCTTGTATGTCTATGGCATGAGCACTTGCCAGAGAGTTATCAGCCGTGATTCTAAGGCCGCGTACCGATCCGCGCAAAGCCCCACCCGCCCCCGCATACACAAACAGCGTATTGTTGTACGGAGCGTAGAGCTGCGAAGAGGTCTTCCCGTCACCCAGGATAGACACATTCGCATCTAAGGTGAATGGCCCTTGTACGTTGTAGAACCCTTGTGGAAAGTAGACTATGCCACCATATGTCGCGGTGTTTGCCGCTGAAACCGCTGCTGCAACTGCTGCGTTGTCGGTTGTTAGTGACCCCGTAGCCACACCGGTGCCATAGTCTTTGACGTTGTATACAGCCAATCCGTGCTTGGCAAGCGTGGGATTTGGGTACGATCCCGCGAGTTCTCCACCAGCGGTGCCCGTGGGAGAGCCGCCACCACCGCTAGAACCATTCGCTGCGGCGGTTATCCGACCCTTGCCATCAACAGTGGCATTGAGATTCGTGAAACTGCCCGCGACACCAGCTATAGCTCCGAGCGTAGGGTTAGGATAGGTGCCTGTAAGGTCTCCACCGGCTGTACCGGTAGTCGTGCGAGAGTCTGAGAGCCTGGAGTCGTTTCCCGGTGCAGCCTGCGCAGCGCCAGTACCTAGCGTCCTAAGAGAGGCCGTGCCAGCCGCTGCATCCTTTATAGCCGCTGCCACCTCTGCGCCACCAATGGCACCCGCTAATATCGTCGGGTTGGGATACGTCCCACTAAGAGCTCCACCAGCTGTACCGCCAGAAGAGGGTATGGAGTTAAAACGTGTCAAGGTTTAAGCCTCACTAACGATGGTTTGGTTCGCCATCTGCTCGCCCAGATCCTGCACCGTAACCTCCGGCATCGGCTCCACCATTAGCGTCTCGGCGTCTACGCGGTGCGTGGTGCCAAGGGCGCCCTGTTCCAGTCCCAGCCGCTCCTCTATCATACGCCCAAAGCTCTCGTAGTCACGCTGGAGAGGCTCCAGGAGGCTAGTCTGTATCTCACGCTCTCGTGCCGAGAAGCCGGCAAGGAGCATCCGCTCTGTATCGGTTAGCTGCATGGCCTCCTTAAGCGTTATAGGCGGGGATTACGAGCGTGGTTCCGCCAGAGTCCACTACGCGTAAGTATTTGTTCGGGGCGGTAGGGAGAGCACTTGCAGTACCAGCGGCGCCTACGGTGGTCTGCTGATTAGAGGCAAACCACTGGAGTCGCCCATTACCGAGAATGGTGCAAACATCCGAACCATCGTTTAGACATTGGAGGTGGTTCGGGGCAGCCCCGAACACGGTGCTAATGATTCGGTTGTTAGCCAGAGGGTTAAACGCCAGGCGTACCCCCGTACCGATGCTGTCGTGGCCGTACATATTCTCGTTGTTCCACGACCACGCCCTCACATCCGAGGCGTTGACTATTTCGAGCTGGTTGGTCGTGCCCAACTGCTTCAAATACGTCCGTCCTACGGCGTGTATCGAGTAGCGGTTGGTGCCAGCGGTTGGCGCGAAGACCTGAAGCGAATAGGCGTTCGTGATGGCCGCGGTGCCGAACGGGCCGGACGCTCTAAGGCTCACGAGGTCTGTAACGGTGACCAGCGAGTTGCTGGCAAGCGCGGTGGATTGCAGGCCGATGGCCGTTGTCATGGTCCTCGCCGCGTCACCATTCACCGCTGCAATGCCCTCGAAGCCCAGAAGTGTACCCATATTAGAAGGTGAGAGGTAAGCCGACGCCTCGCAAGAGCCACCCTGTAGCGTCCCTGCTCCGGCTCCCGGCGTCCCAGTATAAAAAGAGTACCCGACAAAGTTCTGCATGATGGTTACACCGGGGTTGGCGATCTGCGAGACCGCCGAGAAAGCCACCTTTGACCCGGCGGGGTTTGGGTCTGAACCGGAGCCGAGGAGTGTGCCGTCTACTTGCGTGGTCTGCGTAGTGCCATACTTGATGTATCTCGCGTCGCCCTGGGTTTGGGTTATGCCGCCGCTACCGCTGCCCACTTCGTCTGGCGGCGTGACGATACGCCAGTTCGCCCCATCAGACTGTATTGCCGCCACGTCATTAACAAAGTCAGTAGAAACAGTGAGTAGCCCGTCTACCGTCTGCGTACCACTGGGGTCTATCGTAACAAGGTTGGTAGAAGAGTCCGTCTTTTTCACCAGGTACTCTTTGCCAGAGATGCCAACAGCCGTTGGGAGCGCTATGGTTATCGCCCCAGATGCTGCGTTGGCAAGAATCAGGTAGTCACTTGAGAGTGCGGTGTAGTTGGCGGTAATAGAGGTAGGTGCGGGGAAGGTGCCGCTGCTAGAACCACCACCAGAGCCATTAGCCGCTGCGGTTATACGCCCCTTGCCGTCTACAGTGGCATTAAGGTTCGTCCAACTACCCGTGACACCAGCTATAGCTGCGAGAGTAGGGTTAGGGTAGGTGCCCGCGAGGTCTCCACCTGCAGTGCCAGTCGGAGCCCCACCCCCACCCGACCCACGCACTCGCCAGCCAGTGTTGCCCGTGCCTGTAGCTTTGTCCCAAATCTCACTACCCGCAGCCGCATCGGTCTGGATGTACTCTGAGCCGGGGGCAGCAGTTATGACACCTTCGGGAGAGCCCGCACCGGAGAACATCGGTGTCTTGCCCGCGTCAAGATCAGCTATGCCCTGGTCTATCGCAGTAAGGTTTGCACCGCTTAAAGCCGGCGGGCTGCCATCGACGAAGGGACCGCGTTTTATGTAAGCCATACGCTACCCCCTCTAGCTGACATCCAGCCGGACGATCTAGGCCGTGCCGTCTATCTCCGCCTGTATCTTCGCCTTGGCCTCCGCGAGATCCTTAGCGGTGTTGCAGATATCTAGAGCCTTCTGTAGGCCCTTGACCACGGAATCTTTGGGCGACGGCTTCTTCTTGCCGCCAAGCACTTCTTTGGCTTTATCCATTGTTATCCCTTTCGTCAAGAACTAGGTTTATTCGGCGATCTGCAATTGTCCTGCCGCGAAGCTGAGCGTTGCATTGGTCGGGATCGTAAACGACGCATCGGCTATCACCGTACCAGCGCCCACCGCCGACGGGATAACCACGGCACCACCGTTAGTCGCGGAGACCGTGAAGGTGTTAGCGGCAAGCGAGGTCGCCGTCACGTAGTACACGGTGTCGGTAGCAATACCCGTGGGCAGCGTACCACCCTCGCCGAAGAACCTAACGGCAGTACCCGAGGCGAATCCGTGCGCCGGGCACTGGAGGACACCGGCAGCCGTGTCGTTGGTCTCGAAGTCTTTGTACGTACCAGTCACCATCGGCACGATCCAGACGAGGTTCCCCGCCGATGCCGCGTCGAAGATACCCGCGCTCTTCACCAGCCCCCACGAAGCGGTCGCCTGCGGGAACGTGATAACGTTCGAGTTCGTCATCGATCCGGCGGCCGGGGCGCTCCATACGGTTGCGGCAGATGCCCCGAGGCTCACCCGAGCGTAAGCGCCACCCGTTACCTCGACGCCACCAGTACCTGCAATCGCTGGCGTGGTGGTATAGAGCCCCACATACAGCGTCGCGGGGATCGTTGGTGTCGCCTGGCCTCGAAAGTAATAAGAAATCCAGGCGTTTTTTACGGCGTCAACCTTGCCTCCGGCGATAAGTCACCACATCCTTTCAAGACATGAGAAAACCCCGACGGATGCCGGGGCTAGGTGTTACAAAGTAGAGGAGGTGGGATTTGAACCCACGGACCCCCAGCCGAAGCCAGGGGTCGCCGGGGATGTGCTTAGGTTAGCTCATAGTCCTTAGCCCACCGCAAGGGACGTCCTAGCTGCCTCCTTTGACACTCCCATCTGCTAAAGCAGCGGGATTCTCGTTTCTTAGAGGTTCGCGTCCCATTTCGGGTCGTCTTACATCCTCTCCGCGAGCGTTTAAGGTGTCCGTATGCCCTGCGGCCACCGTGTCTAAAAAGACTCTGCCAGCT
>JBBSGN010000104.1:0-7585 GCA_038254085.1 Chloroflexia bacterium
TGTTCTTCACAAGGCACTTTTAGGAGGTACAGGTTATGGCTCAACGGAAGCGTCGGGATAGCGAAGGCGACACGCAGGCACAGGTGCTGCCCGGAAGCGCGGATACCGGACTGGACGGAGATACGCTTGGCGTATCGCCCTTCAGTGCGGACGATGCGAATGCGTTGGGCGTCAGCGCGGCAACAGGCACGAGCGCAGAGGGCGGGCAGTTCAGCGGCGACGAACTAAAGTTCGAGTCGTTCATGTTCGATCCCGGCCAGGCGTCAACCGGGCTTCCGGCCGGTCCCGCCCAGATCAGCGACAGCTCGTTGTCAGGCGTGCCCAAAAGCGCGCCCGCTTCTATTGGTGAGCCGATGATTCCAATCCCGGCGGTCGAGGCAGAACCGACGCCTGCTGACTCCTCCCAAAGCGCCCAGGCCGCGGCCATTGCCAGCCAGCCTTCGCCTATACCTTCGCAAGAGCAGTCGCCAACGGCTGCGCCTATGGTAGAAGCCGAGGCGGCGGCTCCGTCCGGGCGCATCCGAACTATGGATACACGTACGCCAACCAACCCGCTCGCCCCCGATGCTATGGCGACCTCAACAGGGCCGTTCCCTGGGACGGGCGGGTGGCTGGCTTCCGGGCAGCCGATGGACTGGAGCGACGACGCCCTTACGAGAGTGGACGACTTCAGCCAGGTGCTAATAGAGCTGTACGGATACCAATCGCCAACAAGCTATGACTCGGCGGGCGGCCCCACATCTGTGGCGGTTGCCGAGCCTCCCGTCCAGGTCACTCCCGCCGCTATAGAGGCTGCTCCTCCCGTCCCTGCCGAGGCGGTTGAGAGCCAGCCGCAAATAATCGAGCAGGAAGCCGCAGCCGCACCGCAGATAACCCCACTGCCTGTCGAGCCGGGCCCGGAGGCTCCCGCGACCTTCGCAGCCGCAGGAACCGCAGGGTATGAGCCTGCGATTGAAATGCCGCCCTGGCTGACGGAGAGCGAGCCTGACGCCGCGTCCGTCACGGAGCAAGCGTCGCAGCCGGAAGCGATATCCGGCCCCGTTGAGCAGCCGACTATGATGGAAGCGCCTGTGATGGAAGAGGCCCCGCCTCAGCCGAGCGCACAGCCTGAGCCGGTGATGAACGCTGCGGATGCTACGAGCGTTACGAGCATCTCGGACAATAATCCTATCTCCGGTATTTTGCGCCAGACCGAGAATGGGGTGCCTGCCGCCACCGCCGAAGGCATGGTAAGTGACAACGATATCATCGAGTTCGAGAGTTTTATGTTCGACCAGGGCACTTATCCGCCGCTGCCTACAGCGCCGAACATTGAACAACTTATGCCTGCTGTCGAGAGTATGGAATCAGCTTTCGTCTCGGTCCCGCCCTCGCACGTGACTTCGACCGGCCCCGTGCCTGCGGAGGCTATCGAGGAAGGGGCGGTCCCCTTCTGGCCGCGCGACGCAGCACAGATAGAAACAACGCCCGGCGAAGGCTATATAGAGGCGTCGCAGGCTGTTTCCCAGGTACAAAGCGACCAGTCTATCGCGCCTGCCATAGAAGAAGCGCCTGAGTACATGGGCAGCGGTAACGATAGCTTCGCCGAATTGCCGCCAATCGAGCCGTGTGATTTCTCTGCCCTTAATTTATCGCCGGAAGAGGAGAGCTTCGGTTTCGATCCCGCAGAGCTAACGGGCTTGAGTCCTTCGACGCACGAATCGCTGATGATCACGACCAACCTGGAGGCTCTGGCCGACATTCTCGGTGGCGTGCCTACGTCGGGTGTGCTCGATGTGGCCTCAGTAAGCGATGATACCGCCAAACGTCCTATGGATGCCGTTGCGTCTGGTGCGCCTGAAACCGGGGTCGAGGGCCAGGCTAGTGCTGAGGATATAGTCTCTAACGCCCTTGCGGCGAGTGACCAGGGTCATGCTCCTACCTGGACCTCTACCGTTACCAGTAACCTCCCGACCAGTACGGAAGGGGAGTTGACCGATATGTTGCCCGCCGACGGCTCCCAGCAGACCGGCAGCACCGACGCCCTTTCTAGCGGGAGTCTCGGTATAGCCCCGTTCGACTTCACAGAGATAGACTTTCATGCTGAGGATAAGGACACAGGGTATCTGGGGATGGGCGCGACGGGAGGGTTGGGCACGGTCACAGAGCAACTGGAAAGCCCCGAAGCACAAGACGCGCCCTGGGCGGCCCCCCAGCATATCGAAGGTGAGGGGCGGCAAGAGGCAGAAGCAGGGCAAGGATGGGACACCTACCTTTTCGGCGGAGCACAAGCCGAGGAGAACAGCAGCGATTCGCCTACCGGCTGGATGAACGATGATAGCCTGCAAACTTCGCAAGCCTTGCACGAGGATGAACCTGCAATGCCTGCCATGCCCGCGCCGCCTATCATGGACAAACCGTTGAAAGCCCGCGTAGCGCACAGTGGGCGGACGGGGCGTGTGGCGGCCCAGGCCAGTGCAGGAACGGCAGCTCCTGCCCAAGAGACTGAGCAGGCGGAGGCCGAGAATATATTCCCTGACAAATTGGGTTCGGGGCCTCTACCCGCCCTTGAAAGCTATGGTGAGCTTCAAGAGTTGGCGCAAGACAACCCCGATGACATAAGCACACACATGGCGCTGGCGACGGCCTACACCCAGTCGGGCGAGATTGACGCGGCGCTACGAGTCTACCGGCGCATCCTAAAGAAACAATCCGTAACGCCCGCGATCCTGCAAATGATTGCCGACGAGCTTGGCGATCTGGAACCTGAGATGAGCGGCCACCCACGCTACCACCAGGTGCTAGGCGACCTCTTGATGAAGCAGGGCCTGTATCAGGACGCGATCAAGGAATATAACAAGATAAGCTAGGCACGTAAAACGTAAAACATAATGCGTAAGATAAAGCCCTTACGCATTACGTTTTACGTTTTACGAGTCCGTTCGACACCGCCCCCTGCTCATTTGTATAATGGGGGGCTATGTCGCAAAATGCTTCTTCGCTTAATGCCCCGTACTTAATTGTGGGGCTGGGCAACCCAGGCTCCAGGTACGCAGGAACCCGCCACAACGCCGGGTTCATGGCGGTTGACGAGTTAGCGCGGCTGCACGGCCTGCGGTTCTCCGGGAAGCAAGCGAACGCTGAGGTAGCGCGGGGCAACATCGCGGGCGCGGCTGTTATACTTGCCAAGCCTCTCACCTTTATGAACGAGAGCGGCAGGGCGGTGGGCGCGCTGGCCCGCTTCTACAAGGTGCCGCCTGAGCGCGTGTTGATAGTCTGCGACGACGTGGCCCTTCCTCTGGGGACGATCCGTATCAGGGAGAAAGGGTCGGCGGGCGGGCACAACGGCCTCACCAGCGTGATCCAGCATCTCGGCACGCAGAGCTTCCCTCGGCTCAGAATAGGCGTGGACCGCCCCGCTTCGCCGCACCACAGCCAAATAGATTGGGTGCTGGGTCACTTCACCAGGGACGAGCGCAAGGTGATGGACGCGGCCATACCCCGTGCAGCCCAGGCGATAGAGACCATCTTGCGCGACGGCGTCGCCAGGGCCATGAACGAGTACAATGCCGCCCCAGCCTTAGAAGAAAGCCCAAAGAGCGAGGCGCAGCCTGCGGAGAAACCGCAGGAGCCAGCGAAGCCGCAAGCCCAAGACAACCATGCCAAGCGACCCGGCAAGATGGCCTATGTCTTGTCCAAGCTACATCACATAATGAACGAGGAAGGTAAGGCGGAATGAGTCTGTCGGGCCTACTGCCGTTACTGTACGACCAGCCCGGCTATGGCGCACTTGCGCGCGGGGTGGCCTCGGACGAGAACCTATGGGCCGAAGCGCCACTCGATCCCGCGCGGCCCTACGTGCTGTCGGCTCTGCACGCGGATGTAACCGCGCCCAGCCAGCGCCCGATGATAATCGTGGCGCCGCGCCCCGACCGCGCCCGCCAGCTATATGAGGGCCTGCTGGCCTACTCGTCGCCCGGCACCCCTATCTTCTATTTCCCCGCTCCCGATCTCCTTCCATACGAGCGCATAGCCCCGGATCCAACCATAGTTGGCGAGCGCTTGCGGGTATTGGCTAATCTAGTAGGCAGTGGGCCTGAATTGGGCAAACGCCTGAAAGGCAACCGAGAACCGGCAGAAGGCAGCGACGAAGTTTCTAACTCAAAACTCAAAACCATGCCCTCGAACGAAGTGAAGGGTCAAAACTCAGAACTGACATCACCCCCTATCGTTGTCACCTCCGTGCTGGCGCTGATGCAGCCTACGATGGCCCCTGACGACATGAAGTACGCTATGCGGCTTTTACGGCGGGGTGAAGTGGTGAACCTGCGCGAATTGCTGGGACATCTGGTGGACCTGGGATATGAACCGGCGGCGCTGGTGGAGGAGCCGGGGCAGTTCAGCAGGCGCGGCGGGATAGTGGACCTCTATCCGCCCGCGTCTAACCTGCCGGTGCGTATCGAGTTCTTCGGTGACGAGATAGACTCGCTGCGGCTGTTCAACCCTCTCACCCAAAGGTCAGAGGGCCAGACCGAGTCGCTGCTCATAACCCCCGCCTGCGAGATGCCCCTCTGGCGGCGCGGGCAGGCGTTCGCCCAACTGAAAGAAGTAGCTACCTCCGACTTGCGAGAAGAGGTGCTGGAAGAGTGGCAGAGCCAACTCCGCAAGATCGAGGCGGGCGACTGCTTCGAGGGCATGGAACTCTTCGCGCCCTACTACACGGAGCCGCTAGCCAGTTTGGCGGACTATTTAATGCGGAATGCGGAGTTGGGAATGCGGAATGAAGTGGAGGCCGAGGATTCGGCATTCCAAACTCCGCATTCCGCACTGCCCCTATTGGTCCTCGACGACATCGAACTTATCCGGTTGGAGGCGCAAGAGATTGAGCGGCAGGCGGCGGACCTGTACAGAGGCTTCGTGGACAACGGCGAGTTGCCCCCTGGGCTGAAGCGGCCTTACCTGACGTGGGAAGAGGTGTCGGAGCATGGGCGTGGGCTGCCGACCCTTTCATTGGGCGGTGGCGCCGAGGGGGCGATAGAGTCGCCGCCGTTTGTGCCGCCACGCCTGTACGCGGGCAACCTCGGCGCGGCTATCACCGACCTAAAGCGCATGATCGCTGACAAGTCGCGCATCGTGATTGTCTCACAGCAGTCAGCCCGGTTGCGCGAACTGCTTGAGGACGAGGACTTATATCCGACCGTTCGGAAGGGCGCTACGCAACGCGCCGCGATTCCGGGCGAAGGGTCGCTCGACGGGCGTGTGGCGGGGATCGCGCCTGTGGGCCTCTCTTCCGTGAACGCAGGCGTATCGGAGTCCCTTCTTGCGCCGCCTGCGCCTGGGTCGGTGAACCTGTTACAGGGCACCCTGTTGGCGGGTTGGCAGTTGGCGTATGGGGGCGTGGCCGATGTGACGCTGCTCACCGACGCCGAACTGTTTGGGCGCTCGCAGCCAGTGATAAGGCAAGGCACGCAGACGCGCCGGGCGGCCTCGGACGCTGCGGCCATTCTGCGCGAAAAGATGCTACTCGAATTGCAGCCAGGCGATTACGTGGTGCATGTCGAGCATGGCATCGCCAGGTACGGCGGGCTGGTCCACATGACCAGGGAGGGCATCGAGCGCGAGTACATGCTCCTCATGTACGCCGACGCCGACCGCCTGTACGTGCCCGCCGACCAGACCGACCGGGTGGCCCCTTATATAGGCGTTGGGCCTCCGCCCCACCTGCACCGCCTGGGCACCGCCGACTGGTCCCGCGCTAAACGCCGCGTGCGCGAGGCCGCCGAGCTACTTGCCAAAGAGTTGCTGGAGATATACGCGGCACGGGAGATGGCTCCGGGCCACGCCTACCCGCCCGATACCCCCTGGCAGCACGAGCTAGAGGAGAGCTTCCCATACATCGAGACGCCCGACCAGATGCGCTCGATCTCCGAGGTGAAGGACGACATGGAGGAGCCGAGGCCGATGGACCGCCTGATTTGTGGCGACGTGGGCTACGGCAAAACCGAGGTGGCGCTGCGGGCGGCTTTCAAGGCGGTCATGGACGGGTGGCAGGTGGCCGTGCTGGTGCCGACAACTGTGCTGGCCCAGCAGCATTTCACCACCTTCTCTGAGCGACTGGCAGCCTTTCCGGTGAAGGTGTCTATGCTGTCGCGCTTTCGCTCGCCGAAGGAGCAGGCGCAAATAGTGAAGGACCTGGCGGCGGGCAAGATAGACATCCTCGTTGGCACGCACATGCTCCTCTCCAAAAACGTGCAGTTCAAGGACTTGGGGCTGGTGGTCATTGACGAAGAGCAACGTTTCGGCGTGCGGCACAAGGAGCGCCTCAAGCAACTGAGGGCCGAGGTGGACGTGCTCACTCTGTCGGCCACGCCGATACCCCGCACGCTCTACATGGCGGTGTCGGGTGTGCGCGACCTGTCCCTGATAGAGACCCCGCCCGAAGCCCGCCTGCCGATTAAGACCTATGTGACGGCGTTCCGTCCCCAACTGGTGCGCGAGGTGATCCTGCGCGAGCTAGAGCGGGGCGGGCAGGTCTTCTTCGTGCATAACCGTGTGGAGACGATAGAGAAGCTGCGCGAGGAGCTAGAGGCGCTGGTTCCCGAAGCTCGCTTCATCGTGGGGCACGGCCAGATGCCGGAGGACCTGCTAGAGAAGGTTATGCAGCGCTTCGTGGCGGGCGACGCGGACGTGTTGCTCTGCACGACCATCATCGAGTCGGGCCTGGACATACCCAACTCCAATACCCTGATCGTGGATCACGCCGACAAGCTGGGCCTGGCGCAACTTTACCAGTTGCGGGGGCGGGTAGGGCGCGGAGCGAACCGTGCCTACGCCTACTTCCTGTACCACGCGGGCCGCAAAGTCACCGAGACGGCCCGTGAGCGCCTGTCTACTATCGAGCAGGCGACAGAATTAGGCGCGGGCTTTCGCATCGCCCTAAAGGACCTCGAAATCAGGGGCGCGGGCAACCTCCTCGGCCCCGAACAGAGCGGCCAGGTAGCCGCCGTCGGTCTGGACCTCTACACTCGCCTGTTAGCATCAGCGGTGGACCGGGCGCGGGCGGAACGAATGGGGAATGCGGAACACGGAATGCGGAATGCCTCGACTTCCACAAATATTCCGCATTCCCCATCCACCACTCTGCATTCTGAAGAGGAGCCTCCCACCGTCTCTCTGGACCTGCCCATCACGGCTTATTTGCCGGAAGATTATGTGCCGGACGACGCGGTGCGTCTGCGGATGTACCAGCGGATGGCGGCCAGCATGACCCCTTCGCAGGTGCGCGACCTCACGCGGGAGCTAGAAGACCGCTTCGGCGCGCTGCCTGAGCCTGCCGCTAACCTGGTAGAAGTCGTGCGCCTTAAAGGATTGGCGATAGCCGCCGGAGTGGACAGCATCCGCGCTCTGGCCGAGGAGTTCGTGGTCATCACGCCTGAAGAGCGCACCATCCCGGAGTCGGTGCGGATGCGCCTACAACGCAAGCACAAAGACGTGCTGAAGGTCAGCCCGCACCAGGTGAGGATCAACCGGGCGCGGGCAGGGGCAAAGTGGAAGGATGTGTTGGAGAGCGTATTGGAGGAGATGGGAGAGGGTTAGCGAATAGTAA
>JBBSGN010000105.1:0-7581 GCA_038254085.1 Chloroflexia bacterium
CCGGAAGGAGCAGGCACAGGAGGGGTAGGAGTAATGACAGGAGCGCCTGAGCAATAGCCGAAGTTGCGGTATCGCCAGTCGAAGTAGTGCTGGCCGATGTTGGCCATCTCTACCTGGAACCCAGCCTGGTTGGTCGGCACATATGTCAACGCGCGCCTCTCATATGCCTGGATCATCACGTCCATCACCACTCCCCTTATCCTGGCTTTGGCCCAGTATGGCTCGCTGATCGGCAGCCCCGATGCGAAGAACCAGGGGGTGATTAGCTGCTCGGTCACTAGCTGCTCGTTGGCGTTGTGCACAGGACCCGAACTGTTCAGGAAGTCCCAGAAGACAGCCGGTATGTTGTGCTTGGTCTGCCCCTCGTAATGCACGAAGTTCACACCCGGTACGCTCCCCTTAGAGGGGTCGTTGCCGGTATTGCCGTTACGGTCAATGGTCTCGGTAGCCTTCTGCCCTGTTCTGTTGGGAGCGGGGTGAGTGTCTACTCTATCCCCATTCACCGATACTTTCTGGAATGCGAAGTAGGTGGGAGCTATCGTATCCCCGAAATCCCCACTCATCGGAATGCAAGCGGGGTGGTAAGGAGCGAAGTCCTTCTCTCCCACCTGGATAGAGCCGCTGATGAGGTCTACTGTGAGCAGGCCGTTAGTGACGAAGAAGGGCTGGTTAGGGTTGGCCTGGGGGTTATTGAGTTCCATGCGGCTCTTGTCGAAGTACTGGACCAAGCGTTGCTTATGACCGGAGGGGTCCTCGTTGTACTGCTCAATGAGACCTGGGGTGTTAGGGCCTGGACCCCAGAAGAAGGTGCGCTTGACCTGACCCAGTTGTACGGGGTGGTCGGTGCGGTCCCACAACCTGTGGAAGGCCGGGTTTGCATATGCGAATGGTCCTCCCCCTGCTACATATAACTCACTCGATACCTGTATCGTCGGTATCACCGCCGGGGTGCCTGCTACCGTGGTGCCGGTCGCGCCGGGCGTGCCGACTGTCGCGGTGCCGGACACAACGGTGCCCGTAGTGCTGACCGTAGTTGTGCCTGTGGCACTCGGCGTGGTTGTGCCTGTCGGCGACGGTGTTTGCGCCATCGCTGCGGCAGCGAATGTCAAGGTTGCTGCGGCAAAACTGCCCGCAGTTGCTATCCAACGTTTGTTCATAACTGACAATTTCCTCCTATTGAGTGTGTCTTTCTGTTTCACTATCGGGGCAACCGTGCGCCCGCTCCTCGGCCAGGGCGATACCTTCCTTGCTAACGCCCCGCATGAAGGCCTCTCCGTTGCCTTCAAACGCAGCCTCTTTTTCGTAAAGAGCAGTTTTCGTGCCAGGTAGCCGATTGCTATCCCTCGCAATATATAACGAACAAGCTGAATTACAGTTGCGTACGCCTGCAAATGATATAATAAGTGCAGTTACATAACATGGGGGTGCTAGATGTATAAGTTGTGGCAACAGAGGGCCAATGAGAGGCTGTCGGACTGGTTAGCAAGGCTTGGCCGGGCGCTTGGACAGCGCTCTTCGCCTGGTGACCGCGAGGCAGCGTGGGTGTTTGCTGGTGAGGTAATACGGCAGCACCATTTCACGCCAGAGGCCCAGGAGTGGCTGAGGGCCAACGTCAACCTGCGAGTTGACGATTATGGCAGCACGCGAGGCGGTGGCTACTGGGCGCCGGCGACGCGAGAAGTAAGGCTATTCACCACGCAGCACGAAGCGGCGGTCCACGAACTTGCCCACGCCTGGTGGCACGACCGTAGGCACAGCCTCAAGGATCAGATGATCGCCGCCACCGAGCGCCTCAGCAGCGAGCGCGATCCGCGTTACTCTGCGACTGCAAAGCTGGCATACGGCTACGCGCATGGCATCCCTGAGAAGAACTGGCCGGGTATGCTGGTGGACCGCAACGACTGTGAGATGTTCGCGGGCATCGCGAGCGGCACCATGGGCGACATGAGCCTGCTGCCACCTTACGCCAGGGAGCTATACGAAGGCTTGTTCTTTATGCCTACGGGTTGATTGAGCCACGCATTGATAGGGTAAGTGACGACCGACTACCGACTACCGACGACCGACTACCGTTCGTCCTTCGTCTTTTGCTGAAAGAGAGAGTTCAAACAGGCACAGGCGCTCGTCATCGGGGTCGGGCGTGAAACCGGCGCGTTGAAGGCCGGAAAAGATGTCATTGTCGTCCGACAGCAGGCCGTTTATCTCGATGATGTTGCGGCCAAGCGCGACCTCAATCAGGGCGCGGCCCATCTCTTCCCATTCGGCACCCAGTGCAGAGACGGCGGACAGCACCCATATCGGCCTCCCCTGCTCGTCCTTGTCGGGTGATACAAGCACGGCTGGTGGTGGGAGGACCGCCTCTGCTACTGGCGTTTGTTGCGGCACGAACAGGAGACCTTGCTCGGCCCGGTCTGACCATTCACCGACGGCAGTGGCGCTGAAGGACCAGTTGCGGTGTACCAGGCCCTGGGTTCTGAAGGCAGACGAGCGTTCCCACCAGGCGAACAGTGCCCCTGCCTCGTCGTGGGTGACGGGCCGCAACTTGTAAGCCGCTTCCTGCGACGCTTGCTCCTCTGGGGAAGGCCGTTCGCTATCGGCCCACTTCCAGAATCGCGCGACCAGCCGCATCGAGAAGCCGTCGCGGTAGGCGTTGCGGTGTATCGGTAAGTTGGTAACGAGAGTAAGGAACCTGATCGTGCGTGCGCCCAGCGAGCGCGCCTGCCCGATCATGTGCTGCTGGAGGCGGGTCGCAAGTCCGCGCCCGCGAAAGTCGGGGTTGACCCGCAGCCCCTCGAACCATGCCTCGGTAGGCGAGAGCAGGGTCAGCTTGTCAATGGCCGCGATACGCCCTGATCGAGCCTCTTGTGCGACAAGAAAGCACCCGTTCTTGTCCGCCAGCCAGTCGTCGAGGACGTGCTCTATATAGTCGCCGAACTCCCAGGTGTGGGCGGTGAAGGCCAGTATGTCGGCCTTGTCTTGCGGGCGCGCGCTCCGAAAGATGAACTCGTCGCCTGGGGCAGACACGCCTCTACTTACCCGACCACTGAGGCTGGCGCTTCTCAAGAAAGGCGCTTGTGCCCTCTTTGCGGTCCTGGGTTTCTACAGCCTGGCCGAACAGTTCGGCCTCAAGGTCAAGGGCCTGATTGAGGGGCAATTCGCTGCCCTCGTTGATGGCTATCTTGGCGAGGGCGAGGGCGCGCGGCGCTTTGGCGGCCAGGCTCCTGGCGAGGCTGCACGCCTCGTCCATCAGATCGGCGGCGGGCACCACGCGGTCAACCAGCCCCAGGCGGTATGCGTCCTCGGCCCCAATGCGCTCGCCGGTGAAGACCACGCCCTTTGCCCGGTCGCGCCCCAGGATGCGGGCCAGGCGCTGGGTGCCGCCGTAGCCCGGTATTATGCCCAGGTTCACCTCCGGCTGGCCCAGTTGGGCGGTGTCGGCGGCCAGGCGGATGTCCCCGCACAACGCCAATTCGCAGCCGCCACCCAGCGCGTACCCGTTGATCGCCATTATCACGGGCATAGTAAGGCGCTCGATCTTGGAGAAGACGCCTTGCCCGAAGCGGGCGAAGTCGGCCCCTGCGGCTTGCCCGTCGAGCGACGCTATCTCGACGATGTCGGCCCCCGCTACGAATGCCTTGCTGCCCGCGCCCGTAATCACCAGCACCCTCACCCGGCCGTCGCCCGCGATCTCGCCCAAGGACGAGTCTAGCTCTTGCAGGAGCGCGCGGTTGAGGGCGTTCAGCTTGTCGGCCCGGTTAATCGTGATCACGGCCACATGGCTCTCTTCGTCAATATCAACCAACAGGTTCAGATACTCGGCCATTGCTCCTCCTACGAAACGTCGCTCCTGTCTGATTCGCCGTCGGCCACCGCCAGCGCGGTACGGGCGTCCTCGGTCGCGTCGTCCTGATCAATGTAAGGCTGGGTGGGCGAGCCAATAAGGGGGAGCCACACGCGGAAGGTCGAGCCTGTGCCCACGCGGCTGAACACCTCGACGCGCCCACCGTGCGCCTCGGCGATGGACTTCACTATCGCCAACCCCAGGCCGGAGCCGTTGCGCTCGGTCTGGCGCGCCTCTGGGGTGCGGAAGAAACGCTCGAAAACGGCCTCTCGGTCGGTCTCCGGTATGCCCGGCCCGTTGTCTGTCACCTCGATGCGCGCCCAGCCATCGTCGGTCCACAGCCCAAGCGAGATCGTGCCGCCTTCGGGCGTGTACTTAATGGCGTTGTCCGCCAGGTTGAGGAGCAGGTGTTGCAGGTTGTCCCGGTCGCCACGAGTGGCCGCTATGTCTTCATGGACGAGCGCGACCTTCTGGTTCTTGAACGCCGCCATCGAGCGTGCCCGCGCAAACAGGTCCAGCAGCAGGCTGTCAAGCTCGACCGTGCGAAGCACCGGCTTGAGGTCGTGCCCCGCCTGAAGTTGGGCGATGTAGAGGAGGTTGTTCACCATGCGGTTGAGGCGCGAAGTCTCGGCCTCGGTGGTCTCTATCAACTCGGCGCGCTCTTGTGGGTCGGTGGTGCGGCGCATCAAATGAAGGTTGCTCTTGATAACCGTGAGAGGGGTGCGTAGCTCATGGGAGGAGTCGGCGACGAAGCGGCGTTGGGCCTCGAATGCGGCTTGCAGGCGGGCCAGCATCTGGTTGAAGGTGCTGACCAGGTGGCCTACTTCGTCGTCGGTGCCCGGCTCCGGTATGCGCTGCGAGAGGTCCTGCGAAAGCTCTATCTGGTGGGCTTTTTGCGTGACCTTGTCTACTGCGCGCAACGCACGCCCCGTAAGGAGATGGGAACCTGCCGCAGCTACTATCATCAGCACGACGGCGCTGGCTGCAAAGACGAATGCTAGCTCGTTCAGTATCTGGTCGGGGATTTCGAGTGGGGTGGCGGCCTGCAACACGCCCACAAGCTGGCCTCCGGGGAAGTAAATTGGCCGCCGCCATACGCGCACCTGCGTGCCGTCGAGCAACTTCTCGGTGCTCATTGTGGTGTTTCCGGTAAGGGCTTCGTGGATCAGCGGCTCATTTACGGGCAGGGTACGGTCGCTGTACTGCTGGTTCCCCTGTGTGTCGAAGATCGTGTAGAAGACCGTGTCAATCTGGTTGGTGGTGCTTGAATGGGTAAGCTGTATGGTCTGTCTGGCCTGGGCGTACAGGAGAATGGCTGTGGTCTTGCGCTCCAGGTTGTCGTCTATGCTCTTGTACAGGAAGTAACGCACGCTGAAGAAGGCCAGCGTGCCGAAAATGGCAAACACCACGGCCAATGTGAGGGTGGACCACAGGGTCAGTCGAAAGCGAAGAGACATGGTAAGAAGATGCGTCGTTTGCCGGTTATCATCGGCGTCGAATCAGGCCGTTTCCTCCCTCACCACGTAACCCACCCCGCGCACGGTCTGTATATAGTGGGGGCAACCGGCGGCCTCCAACTTGGCGCGCAGATACCTGATGTACACTTCCAGGATATTGCTTTCGCCGCTAAAGTCGTAGCCCCAAACACGGTCATAGATCGTCTCGCGGGTCAGCACCTGGCGCGAGTGGCGCATGAGCAGGTCGAGCAGGTCGAACTCCTTGCTCGACAGGTCAACCACCTTGTCTCCCACCCACACCTGGCGGGCGGATGGATCGAGGGTCAGCACTCCGAACTTGAGGGCGGCGCTCTGGGGTTGGCGGCGGCGCAAGAGGGCGCGCACCCGCGCAAGAAGCTCCTCAGGTTGGAAGGGCTTGACCAGGTAATCGTCGGCCCCGCTGTCCAGGCCCTCTACTTTGTCCTGCAACGTGCCTTTGGCGGTGAGCATCAGGATGGGAATGTCGTCGGCCTGACGTAGCCTCCGGCAGATTTCGAGGCCGTCCATGCCGGGCAGCATCCAGTCCAGCACCACGAGGTCGGGCGGGTTCTCTGCTGCGCGCGCAAACGCCTCGTGGGCGTCTCCCGCGAGAGCCACCTGGTATCCTTCGTATGAAAGTTGTCGTTTCAAGTTTTCGCGGATGCGAGCATCGTCATCCACGACAAGCACACGCATGATGAGTTATCCTGAAAAGAGTCTGTACCGTTAATTATAGCACACAGGCGGGCGCGGAGGGAGGCGGAAAGAGAGGGAGGGTTAAAACAGAAATTCCGAACGAACTTTGCAGTCCCTTCGGAATTCTGTTCCTGAAAACGCTCAACACATCTTCAGTGACCTCAGTATACATCCTTTACTGCTGCTAGTCAATAGGCTTTCTCCAAAGTTATGCACAGTTGATATAGGACAGGAAGGGAACGAAATTAGCTTAAGCTACATATCAGTCGCAACGCTCGGCTTCTGTTACTTCATGCGTGCCTTCGGGGTGGGGGCCGCCGAAGCGGGCGTCCCAGGGTTTCGGGCTGCTGACCTGCTGTACCACCAGGCGCTCGGTGCTGTCGTTGTGGATGCCGTGATATGCACCCTCTGGGACTAGAAGCGTCTCGCCCTGGCGCAATCTGAGTTGTTGTCCGCCTATGGTCATTGTCGCCTCCCCCTCCAGTACTGTCAGCATATGCTCGGTAGAGTCGTGCCTATGTGGGGGCAGGAGCGCGCCAGGCTCAAAGCAGTAAAGCTCCACCACCAGGCTCTTTCCTGCCAGGAGAGTCTGGTAGGAAAAGTTGTCGGTCTTGAATCTCGCATGGTCGAGCGGCTGAACGACCTGCAAGGGGGTCAGGGGTGGCGAAGACGGCTCTGGCCCTAGCGATTCGTCTGGCGCGTTGTCCGGGTCGAGGACCAGTTGGGCGTCGCGCAAGGCCGCCAATGTGCCCACTGACGGTACACGTTGGAGAGTGCCGCCGGGTTGAGGCGACAGGTCGAATAACCCGCCATCGAAGAAGGCCGTCGGGTCTTCCCAGTCGGGTGACGTGATCGTAGGGTACCAGCAAATCCCCTGAAGGTCCACTCCGCGCTCCAGGCAGCGGGCCACCTCCCGCGCCAGGTGTGCGATCCAGGCGGGCCGGCCGTTGCCCGATGCGCCCGTCTCGGCGATCACGATTGGCCCGCCGTAACGCTCCTGTATCTCGGTCAGCATGTCATGAAGCGGAACCCATTCTGGGTCGTCTGTCTTGAAGAAGCGTTGCGGCAACTCCGGTGTGGGGATGGTCCACTGGTTCGTTACGTAGTAGTTGAGGCCGATAATGCCGAGGTGCGCCCTGGACCCGCCCAACTCAGGCTCGATGCGCCCTGATAGCAGATCGAAAGCCTCGGTCACCACATGCCTGTTGAAGCGCTCGGCCTCCGGTATCAGGTCGGGCCGTTCGGCTGTGGCATGCAAGCGCACAAGCGGGTCCACGCTGAACAAAATGGCCTCAGGGTCTACCTTCCATATGGCGTTAGTTGCAGCGATGGAGGCCCGCACAAGGGCGCGCTTGTAATCGCCGCCGCGGCCTTTGCCAAAGGGAGCCATGTAGCCCACTTCGCCGCCTGCCCACGCGCTATAGGAGATTTCGTTGACCGGCGTGTAGTATGCCGGGCCTTGCCTCTCTTCTCTGATCACGGCAGCCACGGACGCAGCATAAGCTGCGAACCGGCGCGTGAACTCGCTTGAGAAGGGGTCGAGGTCGTCAGGATAGCCGTAATGCATCA
>JBBSGN010000106.1:0-7540 GCA_038254085.1 Chloroflexia bacterium
CCGGGCAAGCATATCGAAGATCGAGCCTCTGCTGGTAGACGTGCTGCGCGACGGCAGGCTGGTGTACGACCTGCCCTCAATTGAAGATATGCGCCGAATCCGCGCCGAAGACGTAGACCGCCTCGACTCCGGCGTGAAGCGTCTCATCAACCCTCATATCTACCATGTCTCCCTCACCCAGCGCCTATGGGACCTCAAGGAGAGCCTAATCGAGTCGGCGATGGAGCACAGCCGTTAGGTTTATTAGAAGCCGTCTCCGTAAATGAGAGCCTGTGCTATAATTGCTGCCAGCACTGCATTAGCATGACCGATAGACGGAGGATGGCGAGTCATGTACTGGAACCAAGAAGCCGAGACCATGCCCCGCGAGCGGCTGGCAGCGTTGCAAACCGAGCGCCTGCGGGCCACTCTTCAAGAAGTCTACAACCGCGTGCCCTTCTTCAAAGAGAGCTTTGACCGCGCAAGCGTAACGCCGGACGACCTGCATACGCTGGACGACTTGCAGAAGTTTCCATACACGCGCAAGATCGACCTGCGCGAGAATTATCCCTTCGGCCTGTTCGCCCGCCCTCTGAATGAGGTAGTGCGGATACATGGATCATCGGGCACGCGGGGCAAGCCGACGGTGGTGGGCTACACACGCAAGGACATTGACACCTGGGCCGAGGTGTGCGCCCGCTCTCTCGTGGCGGCAGGGGCGAGGCCGGGCGACGTGGTGCATAACGCTTATGGCTACGGCCTCTTTACGGGCGGGCTGGGAGTGCATTACGGTGCTGAGAAGATGGGCTGCACCGTCGTGCCGATGTCGGGCGGCAACACGCCGCGCCAGGTGATGCTTTTGGAGGACTTCGGGGCGCGTATCCTCGCCTGCACGCCCTCTTACGCGCTCAATATCGCCGACCATCTCGCGGCGAGTGGGATCGAGTCGGGCACGCTCAAGCTGGAATACGGCGTCTTCGGTGCGGAACCCTGGACCGAGGAGATGCGCGCCGAGATCGAGCGCCGCCTGGGTATCACGGCCCTGGATATATATGGCCTGAGCGAGATCATCGGCCCCGGCGTCTCTATGGAGTGCGCCGAGGGCAAGAACGGCCTCCACGTGTGGGAGGACCATTTCCTGGTGGAGATAGCCAACCCGAACACGGGCGAGCGCGTGCCGGAGGGCGACGAAGGCGAGCTAACCTTCACCAGCCTGACCAAAGAGGCGTTTCCCCTGGTCCGCTACCGCACAGGCGACGTGTGCAGCTTCACCACCGGGCCGTGCCCTTGCGGGCGCACGCACGGGCGGATGAGCCGTGTGAAGGGCCGCACCGACGATATGCTGGTAATCCGGGGCGTGAACGTCTTCCCATCCGAGATCGAGCGCGTACTGCTGGCGCATGAAGAGCTTTCGCCCTACTATCAGATCGTGGTGGACCGCACCGCTTCTATGCCACGCCTGGACGTGCAGGCAGAGGTGGGTGATGCCTTCTTCGAGCGGGTGGGCGGTTCGCTTATGTCTGCGGACACTCTCATGCAGGAAGCGGAGGCGCTCAAGCGCCGCGTGGAAGAGAGCCTTCTAACCGCGTTATCACTGCACGCGGGTGTCGAGCTTATGCCGCCCGGCAGCGTGCCGAGGAGCGAAGGCAAAGCGGTGCGGGTAGTGGAGAAGAAGTAGCTACTTCTTTAGCTGCCCGCGCGCCCGGTCCCGCTCGTGCTTCGACAGGAGGCGCTTACGCAGGCGGAAGGCTTTGGGCGTTACCTCTAATAACTCGTCGTCGGCGAGGAACTCTATTGCGTCATCAAGAGACAGGGTACGGATAGGCTCCAGGCGAATGCCTTCGTCGGCGGTGCTGTTACGCATGTTGGTCAGGTGCTTCTTCTTGCAGACGTTCACTTCCAGGTCTTGCTCGCGAATGTGCTGGCCGGCCACCTGGCCCTCGTACACGTCCAGACCTGCGCCCAGGAACAACTGTCCGCGCTCCTGGGCACCGTTCAGCCCGAACGTGGTGGTCGTGCCCGCCTCCCAGGCAATCAGCGAGCCGAACTCACGACCGGCGACCGGCCCGGCCATAGGCCCGTACCCGGCAAAGAGAGTATTGACGATGCCCTGCCCGCGCGTGTTAGTTAGGAACGCCTGCCGGAAACCGAGCAGACCGCGCGTGGGGACCTTGTAGACGTAATGCACCGTGCCGTCGTCACGGTATTTCATATCGAGCAGCGCGCCGCGCCTTTGACCCAGCATTTCGACCACCACGCCGGCGGCTTCCTGGGCCACCTCGATCTCGACCTGCTCGTAAGGCTCCTGCCGCTCGCCATTTATCTCCTTGAAGATTACTTCGGGCTTGGACACCTGGAACTCATACCCCTCACGGCGCATCGTCTCGATCAGGATCGCCAGGTGCAGCTCGCCGCGCCCACTTACCAGGAAGGTGTCGGAGGTGTCGGTGTCGGCCACCGCCAGGGCCACGTCTCGATCCAATTCGCTGTATAGGCGCTCGCGCAGCTTGCGGCTGGTGACGTAGGTGCCTTCGCGCCCGGCGAACGGACTGGTGTTGACCCCGAATGTCATTCGCACGGTAGGCTCTTCCACCTTTATCGGCGGGAGCGGGCGTGGGTCGGTGGCGTCAGCGACGGTATCGCCGATATTCACGTCGGGGATGCCTGCGATTGCCACAATGTCGCCTGAGTGGACCTCGTCCACCTCGGTGCGGGCCAGGCCGTTGAACGAAAAGACCTGCGTGACCTTGCCAGGCACGGTGTTGCCCTCGTGGTCAATACGCACAATTTGCTGGGCCTTGCGTATCGTGCCGCTGTGCAGTCTGCCCACCACGATCTTGCCCTTGTATTCGTCGTAGGTCATGGTGGTGACAAGGAGACGGGTAGGCTCGCCCAACCTGGCTTCGGGTGCGGTTATATGCTCGACTATAGCCTCGAACAGCGGCTCAAGGGTCGGCCCCATGTGGTTGTGGTCGGTGCCCGCCTCGCCGGTGAGGGCGTTAGTGTAGATAGTGGGGAACTCGGCCTGTATCTCGGTGGCTCCCAGGTCGAGGAAGAGGTCGAACGTCTCATTGAGCACGTGGTTCGGGCGAGCGTTGGCACGGTCAATCTTGTTGATCACCAGGATGGCCTTGTGCCCGCATTGGAGCGCCTGGCGCAGCACGAACTTGGTCTGGGGCATCGGCCCATCTACCGCGTCCACCAGCAACAGCACGCCGTCCACCATGTTCATCACGCGCTCAACCTCGCCGCCGAAGTCGGCGTGGCCGGGGGTGTCCACTATGTTGATCTTGACGCCTTTATAGATGACGGCTGTGTTCTTCGCCATGATGGTGATGCCCCGCTCGCGCTCAAGGGCGTTGGAGTCCATCACCCGCTCGGCCACCTGTTGGTTATCCCGGAAGATATGGCTTTGCTTGAGCATGGCGTCCACCAGGGTGGTCTTGCCGTGATCCAGGTGGGCAATAATAGCAATATTACGTATGTCGTCGCGCTGCATTAGTTCTCTTTTACTCCACAAAAACGCCCCGACTATGAGCGGGGCAAAAATAGGGGCCTTTATTTTCGCTGCCGAAACTAGATAACATACTATTATACCACATATCGGACGAAGGAGCGGAGCGGACCAGGCAAGCACGGAGGTAACGAAAGCGGAAAACACACCGCAGGGGCGCAGAGCCCGCAGAGAGCCACGCAGAGAAAAACAATAATAACTCAGCGTTACTCTGCGGGCTCTGCGGGCTCTGCGGTGTGTTTTTTTCAAGTGTGAACTATTCCTCATTATCCGCCTCTTATGCTTCTGGCATGGTTTTTGCTATAATAATTAGAACGGAAGTTCGTTTTTATGCAGCAAAGGAGAGCAAAATGAACCAGTCTAAGCAAGCGCATGACAACGGCCAGAGGAACCAGGACAGCCGCGAAGATACACGCAGCGACAACCTGCGCGACTCGCCGATGATGGCCCACCTGTTGGACGCACTTGAGAAGGGCACCGACATCGGGCATTATGGGCAGTTGACATTCGCCATGATTGCCAGGCACTTCATGGGCGAGGACAAGCTGGTGGACCTGCTCGCCAACCAGCCAGGCTCCAACCAGGATGAGGCCCGCGCGCTGGTCATGCAGGTGAAAGGGCACGACTACAACCCGCCCAAGCGTGAGCGCATCCTGCAATGGCAGGCCGAGCAAGACTTCCCCATCTGCCCCACGCCCGACGACCCCAACAACTGCAACGTCTACAGCGAGCTACGCTTCCCGGGCGGCATCTACGACAACATCGAGCAATACTGGGAAGATAAGGCCGAGGCGCAAGAGGAAGAGTCTACCCGCCGCTAGGTGGTTCCGCGCCAGGACGACCGACGACCGACGACCGATGGATAGACCCGTGCATGAACAACTAATACGATTGACGAATAATAATACGATTGACGGAGGACGAATAAGTTGCGTTCGTCAGTAGTCGCTTGTCCGTCGTCCGTCGTCCGTCGTCCGTCGTCCGTCGTCCCAACATGAACACGTGCCGTCCCTAAATCTGTGAGGACCAACATTCATCGAGGGCCGCTAGCTTTAGGCTCCGATGGTGTACAACTCGCGCTGGCCCGATTCTACCAGGCCCTCCATACGGGCGAACCGCTCACCGAAATCGGGGCGAGAGAAGCTTTCGGACAGGAACTTCTGGAACTCCGCCAGACTGTCCACTTCGGTTTCGGTGACCACTGTGAAGAATGGGCCGCTGAGGTCTGTGAGTAGACGGCGGGCGTACTTGGTCTGGCTCTCGCTGTCCCATTGCTCGCTTGCATCTTTGAAAAGCTGTGCCAGTTTGCCGTCCTTGCCGTATTTGGCCTGAAACACATCGCGCACGAGAATCATCTTTATCACCTCCTTTCTCCTAAGAGCTAACTTAATGAGCAATCCAAGAGGTTCCGAGGTCATGCGCTAGACTGTGTGCGTAGACCCTCGAACAGGTCGCGCTCGGTGTGATGGCCGCCGTTGACGAGGCTGTAGGCGCGGTAATAGCTCGATTTACCCCATAGCTTCTTGAGTTGTTCAGGGGGCAGCTTCAGGAGAGCTTCATAACCGCGCAGTTGGCTGCGGTGGCAGACGATAGCTTTCCAGCCGGTCTGCCAATAGTCCTCGGTGTCTATCCAGGTGGTTATGTTCCAGTCGGGCCAGCCGGGGGCGCGCCGCTCTATGCCGTCAACGTTCATCACAAGCTCGCCGAAGACCGACTCGTACTCGTCTATCAGCCCTTTCGTCTCGACCTTGTGGTAGAGTTTGGAAACGCGATGGGGCGCGTCCTGGGCGGGGGGCAGGCTGGCGTAGCCTGTGTCGGCGGCGCAGACGACGGCGGCGCTGACTAGCTGGGAGAGGGCGATATGGTCGGGGTGGCCGTACACCCCGTCCGGGCCGAAGGTGACGACTACCTGTGGCCTGATGCGGCGTAGGTGAAACACGATCCTGGCTTCTGCCTCTGCGGGGTCAGCCTGCTCAAGATCGCCGTCAATGTAATCTAGAAAGTGTACCTGGCGTATGCCCAACACCTTGGCCGCGTTTCGCAGCTCGGCCTCCCGTATCTTGCCGAGAGCTTCGGGCCCCGGGTACTCCCGTTCGTCGCCGAGCCAGCCTCTTTCCCCCCGCGTGGCGGTGAGTAGATAGATCTCGACCCCCTCAGCGGCATATTTAGCCAGGGTGGTGCCCATACCAAGCGACTCGTCGTCGGGGTGCGGGAAGATGCACATCAACCTGAGGCTGTCCGCCATGGTCCCTCCGTGCCGCCCTCCGAGCGGGGTACGCTAGTCGGAAGCGAGTCTTCTATAGCGAGATATGGCGGCGCACTTACGAGCGGCTTAACTATCTATGTGTGACAGCAATTGTAGCGCAGTATGGTGATGAGGTCAATAGTTGGGCGGAAGACGAAGGATGGCACAAAAAGCTGATAGCTGATATCTACTCATCGTCTTTCGTCTTTCGTCTTTCATCCTTTGTCCCTCGTCCGTTTACCCTTTCCCGTAATCAACCTCACCCCGCGCTCGAAGGTGAAGTAGTTGAAGGCCCAATTGATGAGGACTATCAGGCGATTACGAAAACCTATCAGGTAGATGAGGTGGATGAAGAGCCAGCCGAACCAGGCCAGACGCCCGTTCAGATGGACGCCGAAAGCGTCCAACACGGCGGAGCGACGGCCAATAGTTGCCATGTTGCCGTGGTCGAAGTAGTGGAATGGCTTCATCGGCTTGCCTTGCACCTGGCGCAGGATATTCTCTGCGGCCTGCGTGCCCTGCTGTATGGCGGTCTGTGCGACCATCGGGTATGCCTGGTTCCCCTTGTAGCCTTCCAAATAGGCCATGTCGCCGACCACGAATACATCCGTATGTCCGGGGAGGTTGAGGGTGGGAGTGACCTTCACCCTGGCGTTGCGGCCCTGTTCCGCGCCTAGCGTATCGGCCAGGGTGGAGGCGCGCACGCCCGCCGCCCAAACCACCGTGCCTGCCTCTAGCTGCGTGCCGTCGGCGAAGGTCACGCACTCGCCTTCGACCGAAGCGACAGGCGAGTGTAGTTTCAATTCCACGTCCATCTTTGCGAGCTTTCGCTTGGCGCTCTCTTGCAAAGATTCGGGAAAGGTCGCAAGGATATGGTCGGTGGCCTCAACCAGAACTACGCGCACTTTTGACATGTCGAGCATAGGGTAGTCTTTGTCCAGGGCGTGATGAATTAGCTCGGAGAAAGCGCCCGATAGCTCGACACCGGTTGGCCCACCGCCGACGATGACGAAGGTGAGGAGGGCGCGGCGGCGGTCGGGATCGGTCTCGCCGACGGCTTGCTCGAAGGAGGACAGCACCTGGTTGCGAAGGCGCTCGGCGTCGCCGATGTCCTTGAGGCCGTAGGTCTGGTCCGCCAGGGCGTTGTTGCCGAAGTAGTTGTTGGCGCTGCCCGCCGCGACGATGAGGTAGTTGTATGTGATCGGCGAGCCGCTATCAGTGCGTATGACGCGCTTGTTGGCGTCTATGCTCTCGACCTGGGCCATGCGGAAGCCGACGTTGCGGTGCTTGTGGAAGATGGCGCGCACCGGATAGGCGATGGACTCGGGCTCAATGCCCGCAGTGGCAACCTGGTACAGGAGGGGCCAAAAGCCGTGATAGTTGTTGCGGTCAACCACCAGCACATCCACACCTGTGCTTCCCAGTTTGCGGGCAGCGTTCAGCCCACCGAAGCCTGACCCGATTACGACTACTCGCGGCCTGCGCGCGCGACCTGCCGATTCCCTGCGTGGCAGCTTTGTCTGTGCCGCTTCAGGCGTTGCTTGTTCCTGCAATACGGCTGGCACAGCCGGTTTATTATCTGTAAAGGTTTGCATGGTCTGTCCTCCTACCCGAAACCTTATTGCATCGCTTTCCTCATCCTAATTATATGTGAAATAAATCACAAGATCAATCAGTCTCTAGACTGATTTAGCCCGGCGGATGGGTGGTATGATAGCTTTTCTCTTATATGGTAGACTCAATATTAGTATCCGTATTAGCACAAAGTAGAATGAGGACTGACCCCTCACCCTTGTCATTCC
>JBBSGN010000107.1:0-7458 GCA_038254085.1 Chloroflexia bacterium
TAAATAGCACTACTGAGCGCAGGGTCGCCAACGTCATACAAGACGCTTTCGCGGCGTATCAGGCGCAGTTTGACGGCATCACCTGCCGGGCCAAAGGTCGCTTTGAGCAGCGCGATTGGCATGGCTTGTACGAAGATGCCCAAGAGCGTTTGGAGCTGTATAAAGACTTCGTGAACGAGGCCGTTAGCGAGTTGAAACAGAGTTTGGGCGCGCAGGCGGATAGCAAACAGTTGTGGGCAGAGGTGAAGAGGCTATACACCGAATGGACCGCCGGCCGAGACGATTTCGACCTCGCCGAGAGCTTCTACAACTCGATCACAATGCGGGTGGTCTCCGTCGCCGGGCTAGATCCGGATATCCATTATACCGGCTCCCAGGCCGCTTCTCCGCGCTCCAGAGCAGAAGCACTTGTCTACTGCAAATATGACAAGATGGGGTCTACGCAGGCGCTGGTCCGGCAGATTCTTGCCGATTGTTGCTTCGCGGTAGACTTTGAGGACATCGAAGAAAGCGCCCGTCTGGTGGCCGACGAAATTACCTCCTACCTGGCGAGCAGTAGCGAGGGAGCGCAAATCAAGAGCATCGAAATGGCCGAGCCTGTCTTCTATAGAGGCAAAGCCGCCTATAAAGTGGGACGTATATGCACCGGCTCGCTGTGTGTGCCCCTGGTGATTGCCCTGTCCAATGACGAGCGGGGTATCTACGTGGACGCGGTGTTGCTGACCGAAGACGAGGTGAGCATCGTGTTCAGCTTCGCCCGCTGGTATTTCCATGTCGAGGCAGAGAAGCCGCATGCCCTGGTCTGGTTCTTGAAATCTATCATGCCCTTGAAGCCGATAGCCGAGCTTTATATTTCGCTGGGGTACAATAAGCACGGCAAGACCGAGCGTTATCGTGATTTGATAAGGCACCTGGAAGGCTCGACCGACAAGTTCGAGATCGCCAGGGGGGCGCGAGGCATGGTGATGGTGGTCTTTACCCTGCCGTCCTATGACCTGGTGTTTAAGATTATCAAAGATAGGTTCGATTACCCCAAGACCACCACCTGGCAAGAGGTAAGAAACCGTTACCAGTTGGTGTTCAGGCATGATCGGGGCGGACGGTTGGTGGACGCCCAGGAGTTCGAGCATCTGCGCTTCGATGTGGCGCGTTTCTCGCCGGAATTACTGGACGAATTGCTGCGCGTGGCGTCAAAAAACGTCACTGTGGAAGGAGACCAGGTAGAGATAAAGCACCTGTATACTGAGCGCAGGCTTATCCCGTTGGACGTTTTTCTAAGAGAAGCCCCTCTCGAAGCGGCTACCGAAGCGGTGATTGATTACGGGCAGGCGATCAAGGACCTTGCGGCTACTAACATCTTCCCCGGTGACATCTTACTGAAAAACTTCGGGGTGACAAGGCACGGCAGGGTAGTGTTTTACGACTACGACGAGCTTTGCTTGCTGACCGACTGTAACTTTAGAGAGATGCCGCAAGGCAGAGATTTCGACGAAGATATGATGGCCGAACCCTGGTTCTCTGTGGGTGAGCAGGACGTGTTCCCAGAGGAGTTGAAAACGTTTCTCGGCATGGAAGCGCCTCTCAAGGAGATTTTCACCAGTAATTACGGCGAGTTATTCGGGGTGGACTTCTGGACCGACTTACAAGCACGGCATCAGCACGGAGAAGTAATAGAGGTATTGCCGTATAATGAGCGCAAGAGGCTACCGCATCACGCGTGACGCCTGATCATAAGAGGAGGCAAAACTGTGACTTACAATGACGTAGCACAACTGGCGCAACGATGGGCCGGCGAACCTCGGTGGGAGGATGTTACCCGCCCCTACATAGCGGAGGACGTTGTACGCCTCCGAGGTACAGTCAAAATCGAGCATACACTTGCCAGGCTGGGCGCGGAACGGCTGTGGGACCTGCTAAACACAGAGGACTACGTGGCCGCGTTGGGCGCGCTCACCGGCAACCAGGCGCTACAGCAGGTAAAGGCTGGCCTGAAGGCGATATACCTGAGCGGCTGGCAGGTGGCCGCCGATGCAAACCTGGCCGGGCAAATGTACCCCGACCAGAGCCTATACCCGGCCAACAGCGTCCCCCAGGTTGTGCGGCGAATCAACGCCACCTTCCAGCGTGCCGACCAGATACACCATGCTGAGGGCAAAAATGGCACATACTGGTACGCGCCCATCGTGGCCGACGGCGAAGCGGGGTTCGGCGGGCCGCTCAACGTCTTCGAGATGATGAAGGCGATGATCGAGGCGGGCGCTGCGGGCGTGCATTTCGAGGACCAGCTTGCCTCCGAGAAAAAATGTGGGCACATGGGCGGCAAGGTGCTGATCCCGACCGCGCTGGCGATTCGCAACCTGGTAGCGGCTCGCCTGGCCGCCGACGTGATGGACGTGCCGACAATACTGGTGGCGCGCACCGACGCGAACTCGGCCTCGCTCATAACCAGCGATATAGACCCGGTTGACCGGCCCTTCCTGACCGGCGAGCGCACCGCCGAAGGGTTTTTCCAGACGGGGTGTGGGCTTGAGGCGGCCATCGCGCGCGGATTGGCATACGCGCCCTTTGCCGACCTGATCTGGTGCGAGACCACCGAGCCTAGCCTGGACGAGGCCGGGCGGTTTGCCCAAGCCATACACACCCGGTATCCTGGCAAGATGCTCGCCTATAACTGTTCGCCTTCGTTCAACTGGCAGAGGAAGCTCGATAGTGACGCCATTGCCGGCTTCCAGCGCGAGTTGGGGGCAATGGGCTACAAGTTCCAGTTTGTGACATTGGCCGGGTTCCACGCGCTGAATCACAGCATGTTCGAGCTTGCGCGGGGCTACCGCGAGCAGGGCATGGTCGCCTATTCGGAGCTACAGCAGGCCGAGTTCGCAAGCGAAGCGGAGGGCTACACCGCCACCAAGCACCAGCGTGAGGTGGGCACAGGCTACTTCGATCTGGTATCCCAGGTAATCGCGGCCGGCGAGGCATCTACTATGGCGCTGGCCGGGTCCACCGAGCAGGAGCAGTTCCACTAGACCAGGCCACAAGGTTTCGTGGTAAAAACAGACGCCAAAAATGGCGGGAGGCGGTTTTTGGCGTCTGTTTTTATTGCCTGTATACTGAGTATATAGACCCAGTCCCTCATGTCCCCTTCCCTAGAAAGGCACTCCCCACGCTATGAAAGTTCGGTTCAATCTCACTCTCGTATTTTCAGCCATTCTATTAGCGGCCATCACGATGCCTACATGGGCATCCGTTCCGAGGGCCGAGGCGGCGGCTACACCGAAGCCTGCTGTGCGCCTGAGCGGTGGTGAGCAGTGCTTCCAGGCGACCGGGCGGTGTTTGCACGGGCTATTCCTGGGCTATTGGCAGTCGCACGGGGGTGTGGCACAGTTCGGCTATCCGATTACGGACGAGCTATTTGAGGATGGCCGCACCGTGCAATATACCGAGCGGACCCGCTTCGAATGGCACGCCGACCTGCGCGACACGCCCAACGAGGTGCTGTTGAGCTTGTTGGGCAACCAGCTTGCCGCCGGGCGGGGCGACAGCGCTTTCAAGAGGCTTGCCAGCCCGACTTCGGGTAGCTTCTTCCCGCAGACCGGGCACACTCTACAGGAGCCTTTTCTCTCCTACTGGCAGCGCAACGGTGGCCTGCCCGTGTACGGCTACCCTATCTCAGAGGCTTTCAGTGAGAAGAGTCCCACCGACGGCAAGGTTTACCAGGTGCAATACTTCGAGCGCAACCGCCTTGAATACCACCCGGAGGCCAAAGGCACACCCTATGAGATACAACTTGGTTTGCTGGGCAAGGAGTTCTACGGGCGCGTTTACGGCAACGCATCACCCCCGCCCGCGTCGCCTGATTCGGTATCTATCGCCGCCCTTCAGCAGATGCAGCGCGCTGGGAGCGATCTACGTATCGTGAAAACTGTTGCACGCACGGATGCCTATACACAGTACGCTATAACATACCACAGCGGCAATCTGACTATAACCGGGCAGATGTACGTGCCGAAGGGCAACGGCCCTTTCCCGGTCATAGTGATGAATCACGGCTACTTACCTATCGAGGAGTACACCAGCGGCACCGACTCTCGGCGCGAATCGCCCTTTGTGGCCGCCAACGGCTACGTGGCGATACACCCCGACTTCCGCAATTACGCAGGCTCGGACGACGATCCAAGCGCGGCGGTCAACCTGACGGCGTTCGGTTGGGCCGACGACTCGCTCAACCTTGTTGATGCGGTCAAACGCTCGGACTTGCTCTTTCTCGACAAGAACCGCCTCGGCTTCTGGGGGCACTCTAACGGTGGACAGGTGAGCATGATGGCCCTTGTGGCCCAACGCCACCCCGATATCAAGGCGTTCGTGCTGTTCGCGCCCACCTCGCCCGACTTCGCCGACAATTTCAACAGGTGGACCCGCCCTCGCGCTGACCTGGCGAACATGGTACGCGCACGGCATGGCTGGCCCGAAGACAACCCCGATTTCTACAGCAACCTGTCGGTCGGCCCGCATTTCAAAGATGCCGTCACCAAAGGCCCAGTGTTGCTGTTTCACGGCACCGCCGATACCAACACGCCCTTTGCATGGTCTCAGCGCAGCACCGTCCTGATGAAAGACGCAGGCATAGACGCGACCTTTGTGCCGGTGCCCGGAGAAAATCACCTCTTCAGCGACGCCGCCTGGCGTGGTGGCGTGGCCTCGCGCTTCCTGGTGTTCATAGACAAGTATGTGAAGAACGCTCGCTAAAGCGACCTTCTACATGCAAAATGGCCTCCTAAGGAGGCCACTTCTAACTAACGGAAATTCGGGCTAACGAGCCACGCCTGCATTCTTGCTCAGAGTGCGCAGACATCGCGTGCAAATCTTGACGCGCTGATACTCTCCGGCCACCATGATGCGCTTCTCCTGAATGTTGGGAATCCAGCGGCGCGGGGTATGGTTCTTTGCATGACTCACGTTGTGCCCGTACTCCGGCTTCTTGCCGCACACCTCACACATCGCCATATACTTGTCCTTTCAAAAGCTATTAGCTACCAGCTATCAGCTATCTTGCTCAGTAACTTCTGGTCACTGGTCACTTCTTAGCATCGCCCTTTACGAAAATAGTCTTTTCGAGTATAGTAATCGCTAGTATCGCTACATTCTACATCTAGCGTATTAACTGGGTGCTGTAGTTCTCGTCTTGCAACTCACGACCTGCAACTAACAAATCACAGCTGGGTGCTAACAGCGCACGGACCCTAATCATACCATATTAGCCTTTCTTTGGCAAGGTTCGCCCTATGGCCCGGCACCGCAGAGACCAACGAAACTTCAACCTGCAAACGGCTCCTCTTCGGTCGGACAGTCAGGCTCCGGCCACCGGCGCATCTCTGAGAGATGAGAGTGAGGCACCGTCGGACGGCGCGAACATCTCCGAAAACAGCGTCTCCGGTAAGATCGAAGTGTCGTCCAGGGCCATTGCCCACCTGGCAAGTCGCACGGCGCAACGCTCCTATGGCGTGGTTGGCTTCGTCTCGCGCCACGCCAGGCCGGGTTGGGCCGAGTTACTGCACCGCGAGGATGTCCACAAGGGCGTGCAGATAGTCTTCTCCGAGGGCCGGGTGGTTATAGACTTATATGTGGTCATCGAGTACGGCACAAGAATATCCGAGGTCGCCCGCAACATTATGGGCAGCGTCAAGTTCGCCGTAGAGTCGGCTCTGGGCGTGCCCGTCGTCCAGGTCAACGTCAACGTGCAAGACATAAGAGTGAACAAGTGACAATTATGAATTATGAATTGCTTTTTGCCTTTCATAATTCATAATTCATAATTATGAACGCTCAACAACCTCCCGAAACAAAAAATCCTCATCCACTCCCTACCGGCCCTGGGGACTTTTGGGACGGGCAAGACCTTAAGCGCGCGATTGCCGCTGGGTCTGTGTGGTTGGCGCGCAATGCCGAGGCGATCAACGCCCTCAACGTTTTCCCGGTCCCGGACGGCGACACGGGCACCAACATGGCCCTTACTATGCAGGCCGCCGTGAAGCAAGTTGAGGATTCGCCCAGCCACTCGGCTGCCGAGATCGCGGCGGGCCTGTCGCACGGTGCGCTCATGGGCGCGAGGGGCAATTCGGGGGTTATATTATCGCAGATCTGGCGCGGCTTCGCAGACGGGCTGGCAGGCAAAGAGCGCATATCGGCCTGCGATTTCGCCGAAGGGTTGGCCGCCGCCACCGCGACGGCCTATCGCGCCGTGCTAAAGCCGGTCGAGGGCACGATTTTGACGGTGATTCGAGAGACAGGTGAAGGGGCAAGCACCGCCGCGTCCAAGCTCAATTCGTATGATTACGTGCTGGGCGAGACCGTCAAAGCTGCTAAAGCGTCGGTGGCCCGCACCCCCACGCTTCTCGATAAATTGCGGGACGCGGGCGTGGTTGACGCGGGAGGTCAGGGTTTGTATGTGCTAATAGATGGCATCAGGCGTTATGCCGAGGGAGAGGACCTGGAAGCGCTCGTTGTCGAGGGGGCGACTGGACCTTCCGCAGCCGCCGATGCTGCCCAGGTTCATGTCGAGCATGGAGAGTACGGATATTGCACCAACTTCCTGCTCGTGGGCCAGGGCTGGGACTTCGATGAAGTGCGCGCCCGCATCGCCTCGCTGGGTGATTCTGCGGTCATCGTGGGCGACGACCGCATCGTCAAAGTGCATATACACACAGAGACCCCAGGTATCGTGCTGAACTATGCCACCGCGCTCGGCAGCTTGCGACAGATAAGCATCGCCAACATGCAGGACCAGCACGAGGAGTTTCTCCAAGGGTACGCCGGTGGGGGTGGGGCGGTCCGTGCGGCAGCAGCCGACACACAGCCTTCGGGCCGCGATATGGATAGCGCCGTAGCGCAAAGCAGCGTTGCGGTGCTGCCCGTTGCTTCCGGGGCGGGGCTGGTGAAGGCGTTTCGCAGCATGGGGGCTACCGCCATAATAGAGGGCGGGCAGACCATGAACCCCAGTACCGAGCAACTGCTCAAGCTGGTCGAGAGCGTGCCCCAAAACGATGTGGTATTGCTCCCCAACAATGGCAACATCGTCATGGCCGCCCGGCAGACGCAGAGCCTCACCAAGAAACGTGTAGTTGTGATCCTCACCGAGACGATGCCGCAGGGTATGGCCGCGCTGGTAGCGTTCAACTACAACGCCTCCCTGGAAGAGAACACGCGGGCTATGCAGGAGGCGGCCTCGCAGGTAGAAACGGGCGAGATTACCCGCGCCGTGCGTGACGCCAAAGTTGACGGGGTCGCTGTCAAAGCAGGTGATATTATCGGCCTGGTCAACAACAACCTGGTGACCACTGGCACAGAGCGAGACGAGGTGGCCTGGGAGCTACTGGAGCGGATGGGCGCGGCCAAGCGCGAGCTAATCACAATCTATTGGGGCGGCGACCTGTCGGAGGACGACGCCCGAACCTTCCGCGACCA
>JBBSGN010000108.1:0-7427 GCA_038254085.1 Chloroflexia bacterium
ATTGGGTTGCTACATACTTCCCTCACTAGCCCATCATCCTCCGATGGTTATTAGCCATCGGTTTCGATGGAACGAATCGCAGTGTCAGTTCTGACACTTCCCCCAAAGAGAGCCCTTGCTCAGGAATGCGCGTGGCTTTGGCGATTTTTCCGTACGAGCAGCCCTACGGAGCCTCAGCTTGATGGAGAAGCATAGCTGAAAGGCAGGAAGACTCGGAAAACTGGAAATTGCTTCCAAATTGGCCCTCCAACCCCTTGACAAAGCAGGCCTTCATCCGTGATAATACCATCACTCCAAGGCGTAAGCCAAAAGAGGAACAGAGACTCCGATAGACCGCAAGGTTTGTTGGGGTCTTCTGTCTGTGCGACTGAGATGAGTGAATTAAGCTTGTGAGGCTCAGGAGCGGCCGTGTCCCGTCCACTTGGGCATCGGGCCAGAGACAGGAGCCCTTCCCGCAGGATCCGTTGCGCCCCTACTGCCCCTTGAGCCCGCACGCGTCCTGGACGGGGCCTCCCGTTTTCCTTCTTTAGCCTCGCTACGCCCGGCTGACGGTGGTGATGGTGATGGTGATGGCGATGGCGGTGCGGCCACTCCGTTGACAGGTGCCGTGTTGCTGGCGTAACGACAGGCAGGCATACAGGGTCCGGTGAATTGCCGTGACGTACCTAGTGGCGTGATTCACGACTACTATCGGGAGGCAGCCTAATACCTCGACGCGGGCGGATGAGGTTTCCACACCCTACAGGCATCGTTCAGCCGTTCATGCATCCGCTCCAGAGCTGCCATGAACTCTTCATCATCGTAGGTTGGCCGCGGTCCGCCATCATAAAACGCCAGTACCCTTTGCGCGATCAGCAGCACGTCCTCTTCTGATTGCAGCAGACTTGACCAGGAGTATTGCTCTTCCAACAGGCTCCTGTACCCCGATGGACCGCCACAGTCCTCTGGTGGACAGTCGCCAGCGCCAGCGATACATACGGGGTAGGTCTTGAGTAGATCAAGCGGCAGCACCTGTTCAAGGCGGATGTCATGCTGCCAGAAGTCGCCCATGTCGTACTCGTACACGAAGCGCTCGCCTGCACGTAATTTGAATGAGGAAGGAAGGACCTGATACGGATCATCGTCAAAGAGCATGCCCCCCTCGCGGTAGATCCCATACTCTTTGCCATACACGCGAAACCGGTGCAAGTGCAGATCCTCCCAGCCCATCGCCGTCTGCACAATTTGATGTAGCTGGGCCATGCTGGTATCGCTGGTCACCAGCAGACGTCGCCAGATCATAGGACTGACATCGCGTAGCGATACCTTGAGCTGATACAGCTTGACGGCATCTTGGGCTGTAGCTTGTTGCTTGTCGGCGTTCATGTGCTTCTCCGGAGCTAGAGGTCGTGCAGTCGGAGGTGTTCAGAAAAAGGACCGTTTTTGCGGTACTGTCGCTGTGATAATTGTGGTTTAGCCGCTCCCCTCAAAACAGCTTGGCTCCAGCCTCGCCAGGGTGCTATAGCATACCATAAAACTGGTATATAATATCTACGTACCAAGTGTCTGACTTGAAGTTGAGTTTCATGGCACAAATGTTGGATACCCAGCAGGTATCGAAACTCGTCAGGGGAGGAGCCGCTTTCATGCTTATCGGCTATGCAAGAGTTTCAACTACCGACCAGAACCTCGATCTCCAAAAAGACGCACTTCTGGGTGCGGGCTGTGAGCGAGTGTTTACTGACACAGCCAGTGGCGCGAAGATGGAACGGTCAGGACTTGCCCATACGCTTAAAGAGTGTCGAGCGGGAGATACGCCGGTGGTGTGGAAGCTCGACCGGTCGGGACGCTCACTCCCACACCTGGTGGAGACAGTGCGCGATCTGAGCGCCCGAAGGATCGGCTTCAAGAGCTTGCCGGAGCAGATTGCCACCACTACTTCCGGTGGCAATCTTATCTTCCACATCTTTGCTTCCCTGGCGGAGTTCGAGCGCGATCTCATTCGTGAGCGGACCAATGAGGGCCTACAGGCGGCACGGGCTAGAGGCAGGAAAGGTGGGCGTCCTAAGGGAGGGGACCAGAAACAGAAAGCGGCAATTGCTCTGAAGAAGGAAACTGGACACAGCATTCGAGAGATTTGTGAGATCGTAGGCATCTCGCGCAATACCTATTACAAGTACACTCGTTCGAATGGCAAGACGTTGCCGAAGTCATGAGAACGCCCATCCTGGTGCTGTTGCCATACCCCCGACTTTTTAGTGCTCTCCCTACCTCGGCGTAGCGCCTCCAGGTCGAAGGGCGGCTATCTCCTTGAGCACGTAGGCTATGGCTCGTTCCGTTCCTCGCTCTCCAACAGCCATGGCCCGCCCCTCTTCCCACGCCCTGGCCCACATCGTCTCGTCAAGTTGGGCGCGGCTCGAAGCCAAGTTGTACTCATACTCGATTTGGTCGGCAGGAGCAAATGCAGCACAGATAGCATTCCTGAGGACTTCCGCTGCTCCAAACAACCTAGCGGCTTGTAAAGGCTGCCGCTTGGCCCCAGCTACTCCTGCAAGCCCTGCTATGCAATCGGCGATCCTCACTTTGTTCCTCAGCTCCTGTGATATCTCCAGGCTCTGCACGAAGAGGGTGCCTGCGCTCTTGAGATCACCTTCATGCAGCGCCACGTAGCCCATATTATGGAGCAATATGCCAATGGCGTTCTCGTGCCCCAACTCCCTGCGTATCAGGAGGCTTTCCTCGTACAGAGAGCGTGCCGTAGCGTAGTCGCCCTGGCATCTTGCCACTTCCCCCAGGTTGGATAGCGAGCAGGCAATGCCACCTTTGTCTCCCAACTCTATACGGAGTAATAAGCTCTTCTCACGTAGGAAGCGTGATCTTGTGTAATCACCTTCCCCAGAAGCGACAGCTCCCAGACTACTAAGAGCGTTCGCGCTACCTTGCTTATCTTTCGAACGCCGGTATATCGCCAGACTTTCCTCGAAATAAGAGCCTGCCGTTGGCAAGTCTCCCTGGCCCCAGGCTAAGGTACCTGCACCTATAAGCGCCTTTGCTCGCGCCAATCCCTTCCGCTTGCGGTCCTCAGTATCCAGCAAACGGACCTTTTGCTCTCCTGCTGTTTGCCCTACTACCGTAACTTCTGGCTTCGACAGGAAGGCCGCCAGCCACCGTCGCCCCTCGGTAAAATGGCTCCGCTGGAACCAAAAACGCCACAGTGACGCCGATATACGCAGGCCCATTTCCGAACGCCCGCTCTCCCGCGCCCACCGTAAGGCCGCTCGGAGGTTATCGTGCTCCGTCTCTAACTTCTCCCAATACGCCGCCAGTTGCAGCCCTTGAAGCTCCGACTCCTCCTCTCCGGTCAGCGCCAGGTAGAAGCCGGCGTGGCGCTGCCTTATCGCTTCAGCTTCACCGCTCGCCTCTAGTTGCTCGAGGGCGTATTCCCGGATGGTTTCCAACATCCAGTAGCGAGGTACACCCTCTGCCCCACCTGCCAATGGCGCTGCCCCCTCCCTTTGAGTAGCCACGACCCGAAGCAGGCTGTTGTCAATGAGGGCACCCACCGAATCCAGGGCATCGATCCCTATTTCCTGGCCCTTCGCTGTGGTCGCCAGATCACTGCCGTTGCCGTTGCCGTTGCCGTTGCCGTTGCCGTTGCCGTTGCCGTTGCCGTTGCCGTTGCCATTGCCGTTGCCATTGCCGTTGCCATTGTCGTTGTTCTTAGCGTTACACGGCTCTTCCACCTCCGTAGCGCAAACAGCTTGTACAGCCTCAAGCGTGCAGCCACCTACAAATACCGACAGCCGAGCGAAGAGCCTTTTCTCGTCCTCCTCTAATAAATCGTAGCCCCACTCGATAGCGCCTCGCAATGTCTGCTGGCGGCTGGACAGGTCTCTTGCTTCCCTCGTCAGAAGCTTTAGTCTTGGACTGAGCTTATCGTGCAGCCGCGCCAGAATTGCCGGGGCGGGCAGGAGCCTGATACGGGAGGCAGCCAGTTCGATGGCAAGGGGTAGCCCGTCCAGGCGGCGGCATATCTCTACAATGGCGCGAGCATTCTCGTCGGTCATCTCGAAGTCAGAGTTAGCAGCCTGCCCTCGCTCAATGAACAGGCGCACCGATTCATAGTGTGCCAGGTTCTCCACTGGTGGTACGGGCGGTAGAAGTATTTCCCTAAAATCGGGCGTGTCGAGCAGACTAGGACTGGGTACAACACGCACAGCAGGCAGAGTGGGCAGAGCGAGTGGCGGTACTTGAAAGCCGTGCTCGCCATACAGATGAAGCACTACCCGGCTGGTGCATACAACCTTCAACCGAGGAGCAGCCTCCAGCAGTGGACCTAAGAGTGGGGCCGCCTCTACGACCTGCTCGAAGTTGTCGAGCAATAGCAGTATATGCCTGTCTTGCAGATACGATTGCAAACTCTGAAGCAAGGGGCTTCTGGCCACTTCGCGCACGTCCAGCGCCTTTGCGATTGCGGGAAGCACCAGAGCCGGGTCACTGATGGGTGCTAACGGCACGAAGAACGCGCCGCTGCTGAAATGGTCTATCACAGTAGAGGCCAGTTGCAAACCCAGGCGGGTTTTACCTACGCCAGGAGGGCCGGTGAGAGTAAGGAGGCGTACCTCTGGACGGCCAAGTAGAGCGCGGCACGTCTCTAGCTCTCTTGCCCGGCCAATAAAGCCATTGGCGGAAGCCGGGAGGTTGTTGGGGTGTTGGAGCCTGTGAAAAGAGAGCCAAGGGGCGCAGGCATATCCCTGTCTATCGGCTTGAGGGAGAAGCGTAAGCTCGTCGGTGGTCAGTTGTGCCCTGGCGAACTCCACGAACTGTGCCTGCTCCTCATCAGGAACATCGAGCGATTCTGCTAACCGCTCCGCCATCTGCTCAGAGGGTCTGCGCTTTCCTGCTTCGATCATGTCTATTGTGCGGACAGAGCAAGCAACACGCTGCGCGAGCCTGGCCTGAGTGAGACCAAGCTCCTTACGACGTGGTTTCAGCCATGATCCAAACGACGGAACGTGGTTCATCCAGGGGCTCGCTATCTCGTCATAACGTTTTGTGTGTGCAATTGTGTGCGCAATTATACCACGCAGGTCTTACATTGTCTACAGAATTGGGCTTTAATGGATGTAGCCTGGCTAGGGGCGCAAGGCCATCGTGGCGAAGCAACCGCTACGGGCGTGAGGGTGTTGCATAAAAGGATCAGGAGATTGCTGAGCCGTTTTGCACGCTATTGATCGCTTCTCTCGGTCAGAGAGTAAGGAAAGTGAAAGAAAGGAAGGAAGGAAGAGCAGATGGCACACACACAGGACGAACACGATCGGACTAGAGGGCAATATCTATTCTTCGCGGGCCTAATATTTGCGCTGCTACTGGCTAGGGGAGCTGTTTTCCTGAGCAAGCAGGCTAGCGCGGCATCTCCAACGGGCCATATACCAGCATCATCTCAATCTGCACCGCAGGCTGTATCGCAGCAGCCTCTAGTGGGAGTGGACTGGTGGGATACTGCCGGGGATGCTGGGCCTGCAGCGGGCCGTATGCCGATTGCATCTCAGCACCATCTTCAACCTAAGCACCAGCAGCAGGTCCCCAAGCCGAAGGGTCCCAACGTGGATACAGCCACGACTACAGCCATTTCTACTTCCACTTCCACCCCCACAATCGCATCTACACCCACGCCTATACCTCCCTGTGGACTTGCCTGGCGTGTGTTTGACCATCCCAATCCCGGAACGTCAAACACCTACCTCTTCGGAGTAGCAGTTGTCTCGCCCAATGATGTATGGGCTGTGGGGGACTACTTTGACGCAGCAGGTGCTGGTCATACACTGACCGAGCGCTGGGACGGCACCCAGTGGAGCGTGGTACCCAGCCCCGACCCCCCAGGACAAAGCACCAAGCTCTTCTATGGAGTAGCAGTGGTGTCGGCTAATGACGTGTGGGCTGTAGGGCGCTATTTCACCCAAAGCGGGAACCTGACGCTGATTGAGCACTGGGACGGCACTGCATGGAGCATTGTTACCAGCCCCAACGCCGGGGCAAGCAGCTTTCTGTGGCATGTATCGGTAGCGTCCTCTAACGACGTGTGGGCTGTTGGATCCTACATACAGAACAACACAGGTTATACACTGACCGAGCACTGGAACGGCACTGCATGGAGCGTGGTCTCCAGCCCCAACCGTGCAGGCGATAACTTCTTGCAAGGTGTAGCTGCTGTTTCAGCTAACGACGTGTGGGCCGCTGGTAACTCCTACGATGGAGTTAACGAACCCGTGACGCTTGTAGAACACTGGGATGGCAGCGCATGGAGCATCGTACCCAGCCCCAATGTGGGGCCAAGCACCAATGAACTCCATGCAATAACGGTAGTATCAGCCAACGATGTATGGGCGGTGGGAACCTCCTTTGACGAAAACTTACTCGCAGAGCAGACGCTGACCGAGCATTGGGATGGCGCTCAGTGGAGCGTGGTGCCCAGCCCCAGTGGGCCAGGCCCCAATTTCCTCTTTGGAGTAGCGGCAGTGTTGAGTAGTGATATATGGGCTGTGGGGTGGTATGGCGCCGTGACCCTTACCATGCACTGGGACGGCACCCAGTGGAGCATTGTCCCCAGCCCCAATACCGGGGATCAGTTCACCGAACTCTGGGGGGTAGCAGTTGCATCAGCTAACGACGTGTGGGCTATGGGTGAGGATCAGTACAACTACATAGGTCGCTCGGTGATCGAGCGGTACAACGACCCGTGCGCTACTCCTACCCCTACAGTAACAGGCACCCCTCCCACCAACACCCCCACCCCCACTATTGCCAACACCCCTATCCCCACAGCCACCCCCTGCACGGCGGGAGTAGTCCAAAACGGCGGGTTCGAGAGCGGCAGTTTCCCACCCTGGACGATACAGGACACCGAGCCTACTCCCACCATAAGCACTACCCAGCCCCATTCAGGCACTTACGCCGCCTTCCTCGGTAGTCTGCCAGGGCCTGAGCCACTGGGTGACGCCTCGATCTATCAGGAGATAGCAGTGCCCCCAAGCGGTGGTGTTCTCTCTTACTGGTACTATGGCTACACCGAAGATGTAGATATAGTGTTCGACTGGCAGGACGCTTACATCACCGATGCCAGTGGCACTGTCCTGGCGACGATCATGCACGTATTGGACGGCAACCAGACTTACACCCACATCACCTTCGATATGGCCCCATATGCCGGGCAGACGGTGCGCGTCAAGTTCTTGGTACACCAGGACGGCTACGGTGATGTGACCAACATGTATGTGGACGATGTGGCTTTACAGGTGCCTTGCGCTACCAACACTCCGGCTACAGCTACTGCTACTAATACAGCCACAGTGCCCGTGCCCACAATCACAATAGCACCGCCCACCGTTACACTACCCGCTATTACGCCTACCTCTACCCAACCCGCAGTTACCTCAACCTCTACCTCC
>JBBSGN010000109.1:0-7422 GCA_038254085.1 Chloroflexia bacterium
GAGAATATAATAGTCGTATCCAGCGCGCAAATACCAGACATCACACCCAGGCGGCACCAGGCGAAGCTATCGGGCGCGCTCGTTTGGAGAAACGAGGCCTCAACTTCCCACCGGCCAATCTGCGGCTCGATAGCCATCTCGAAATCCCTTGTGAACTGAGCGGCCATCCTTGCCGGTACCCTTACAGAGAGTACACCGTCGGCCTCCTGAACCACCTGATGGACTATAAGGTTGCCGCCCCATTGCCAGTCACCCTCATCTTTTCCTTCGGCACTGGTAGGGTCCCAGCCCAGCGCGAACCGGAGCCTGCCGTTGGCCATACGCGTCGGGCTCCAGCCGATGACGAATCGGTGCCGGCCATCGGAAACTGTCTTGCCTGCATAGAATCCGCGTCCGTCGAACGAGTCGTTGACTGGTGCCGTCCACGGGCCGCCCAGACTCTTGCTCATACGGTAGTGGGTGAGCATGCGTTCCGAAAAGGTGGAGTAGACGAAATACCACCATTCACCTATACGGAATAGGTCTGGGCACTCGTGAGTATAGTAGAGATTCGGTATCCAGAAGGGCCGGCGGATCTGCCAGGTCTTCAGGTCCGCGGAAGTAGCCAAAGCCGTACAACCACGGCGGTTATACGGTCCATCTTTGACGCGAGCAGCGAGCAGCATCCAGTATTCGTGCGCCTCCTCGTTCCAGAAGACGAACGGGTCTCGCCAGTCGTGCATCTCGTAGCGCTCTTCATCCGCATACAGGATCGGGTTGTCAGGGTCTTTCGTCCATCGGAGAAGATCGCGACTGGTCGCGTGCATCACTGCCTCTTCGGCTCTACCGGCAGCCCTGAAATAGGGGTTGTGTCCAGTATAGTAAATATGGAATAATCCGTCGTTCTCGATCACACAGCCTGTATACACATAGAGGTCCTGGTCGTCGTGGCTCCCTCTGGGCAGAGCCTCTCCGTGATCGATAAAGTTGATAAAATCATCTGTGCTGAGGTGAAACCAGGGCGTACCCTCCCCATGACCAGCCTCGTCTCGATAGTCTTTCAAGTAGAAGAGATGGTATTCACCCTTCCAGTAGAAGGGGATGCAGTCGGCTGCCCAGCCATCATCGGGCTTGTAGAAGAGTGACATTTGAATGCTCCCATCCTACGACATGTTGACCTGTACATCCAGTCCCGGCGGCCCACACAAAAGATGGCTACGAGGCGACAGGTACCAGGTAGCTTTGGACAAACTCGGCAAGCAGTCTGCTACAGCGACATCTGCCATACACGTATATTTTCCACCCCGCCGGTGCCAGCTTCAATGACGAAGCCCAAGCGGCCGCCTGGCTTGTGTGCAAGCGTGTAGCATTGGACGAAAACATCATTGATGTAGAGTTCCACGAATACATCCCTGACCAATAGCCGCCACTTCATGGTCCCACTGGGTACAAAGGGCAGCGCTTTGCTGTCCTCCGCCTTGAAAGCATACCCGTTATAAGTTCCTACCGCGAATTGACCGTTACTTTGGGCAATCAGCAGAGTTCCGTTATAGCTTCTGGAACCTTCCACGAACAGCCCCATACCCGAAATAGTGCCTGTAGTACCGGTAGTACCGAGGGGGGCCTCCAATGTCAGGTCTGCTTCTAAGATAGTGCCATGTGAAAAATCGTAATGGACAGGCAGAACGGCGAGGCCCCCGGCCAGGGAGCTGATGTGCAACTTACCATCTTGAATCTGCTCCTGGTCAGGCTGCAGCCCGAACCTGGTGTGACTTTCCAGCATAAGGGGTTGCTCTGACCTAAACAATGCCCTATTACCTGGCCACCAATGAATGCTCAGCAACCCCTCGGAATCACAGTGTACAGCTTTCAGTGGTGCAAAGTATGTACCTAGCTTGGGGGTGCTGTTGGCGATATCGCCAACGCGGGCGATGGAATGGTGATTGAGTAGTAACTCGTCGCCACAGCGGTAGAAGCGAGAAAAATAGGTGTAATGATTCGGGCTGCTGACCAGGAGCGGTCGTTGACGTGGATCGAGTCTGAAAGGCCCGGTCTGGCGATCAGCGACTACAGCATACATGCCACCACTGGCTGATGGGTGATGCGCCGTTTGCCGCACGCCCAGCGGAATCTCGGCCTGACCCAGCAGCATAAAGTACCTGTTGTCTATCTTTTCTACTGACCCTACCTCGACCCGATCACCCCAGAACCCCGATTCGATGACCGGTGGCGCAGCCCGAAAGTGCATTCCATCATCGGACACCACGCAGCCTGCGGTGCCACACAACCCGGTGGGTCCCTCACGTGCGATAGCGGTAAGGTAGCCAATGTAACCCGGCTGATCATCGCGTTCCAACACCCAGATACCATCCCAGCGATGGCCCGAGAAGAGCGTGGCGTCCGAATACCAACGTGGATCGGACCGGCAAATATATTCCTCATCGGGTAAGCGGCGCCAATTCAGCAGATCGTCCGACTCGGCAAAGAATAATGCCTGTATTCCGTTGCGCTCCTCCGAAAAATTCGCGATGAAGCGAGGACCGACCTTCCACACCATCCCAAATCCCATCCAGACGGCATCATTGGCCTTCTGAATGATGGGTCCATGATCCACGAAGTGAATTCCATCCTCTGAGACCGCCACGCAAGCGCTATCCCAGGGCTTGTCCGCCCGCGAATTTGATAGATAGAATAAATAGTGCTTGCCTTCATGATGGTATAGCGAAGTGTCCCACATCGCAGCGGAAATAGTTGGAGTGAAGATCATTTGAGAGCTCCTTCAACGACACCCTTGATAAACTGACGCTGGAGCACCGTGTAAATCAAGATAGGGGGTAGCGAGGTTAGGCTGGTCGCCGCCGCCAGGAGTACTATGTTGCTGGCGTAGCGGCCCTGTAAATACGAGAGGCCCAAAGGCATTGTTCGCAGGGAATCCGAATTGATTAGCAGGAGCGGTAACAGGAACGAGTTCCACACGCTCAGGAACGCCAAAACGGATACCGACATGAGCGCAGGCCGCGCCAAGGGGAGCAGCACTCGCCAGAATGCATCGAGGTCACTACCGCCATCCACAAGTACGGCATCGCGCAGTTGGTGAGGGAGGTCACGGAAGCCGGCGCGCATGATGAAGATAGCCAGTGGAAGCGCCTGGGAAGTTTCGGCCAGAATGAGGCCATAGCGACTATCCAGCAGCCCGATATCGTTGATCGTATAGTACAGCGGCACGATCAGGCTGATACTGGGTATCATCAAGCCCAGTAAAAACAAAGCAAAAATCTGCTGCTTGCCACGAAATGTCAATGAGGCGAATGCATACCCTGCCAGGCTGGCGCAAGCTAGCACGAGCACCACGGCGGGTAGGGTGGTCAGAACACTGTTGAGAAAGTACCGATCCAGGTGTGCCGTATTCCAAGCATCAATGAAGTTGCTGAAGACCCAGTGATGTGGCAGCGCCAATGGGTCCACATTTAGTTCTGCACTTGTCTTTAGCGATGTGAGCCAAATAATAACCAGGGGAGCAAGCGTTATGAACGTAATCGCGATTAGAAATAGCTGGACGGCCACTCGCGTAACCGAGTATGCAGGTCTATGCGGCATATGCGATCAATCCCTCTGCTCACGCAGCTTCAGAAAGACCAAGCTGACGATGAGGATAATGGCCGCCATTGCAACGGATATGGCAGCTCCATATCCGACATTTTGGGTACCGAAAGTCTCTCGGTAGATGAGCGTGCCCAGAACTTCTGTCGAGTCTATAGGGCCGCCTCCTGTGGTAACATAGACTATATCGAAGACACGCACGGTTGCAATGAAGACTATTAGAACCACGACGTTCGTCGTATTTGCTAAACCAGGCAGGGTCACATGGATGAACTGTCGCCACGGGCTCGCACCGTCGATCTGGGCCGCTTCATAGAGTTCACGCTCGATACTCGATAGCCCTGCGAGGAACATCACCATACAAAAGCCATAGCCAGTCCAGTTCGCTGCCATAACCAGGGCGAAGAAGGCAGTGTTAGTCTGACCAAGCCAGCCTTGTGTGAGGTGCCCTAAACCAACGGCGACGAGTGCGGCGTTGAGCGGTCCCCATACTGGGTGGTATATCCACTTCCATACTATTCCGACTAGAACTATCGGCAAGGTATAGGGCAGGAAAAAGACCACTCGATAAGTGGTACGCCCACGCGGACGAGCCTGGAACAGAAGAACAGCAAGTACCAATCCCAGAAGAATGGGAATCGCAGCCATTCCCAGCCATTGCAAGTTATGCCCGACTGCTAACCAAAAGCTCGAGTCGGCGAATAAGACGATGTAATTATCAAACCCCACCCACCTGCGTTCCGGGGTCAACCCATTCCAGTCCTGCAGGCTGAGCAGCACGAGCCTGGCCAGCGGCCACAGCACCAGAAGGCCATAGATAGCCAGTGCCGGCAACAGAAAGAGATAAGGCGTAATCGTAATACGAGTGGTCATGCGAGTGGGGATGCGGAGCGCCGAGGCTACAGGCTCGGCGCTCTCAACCCGTTTTGCTCTCACTCGAAAGTCTCGTGAGCCGCTAAACCTCATCCTACTTACCGGACTTCCACGCGGTTTGGGCTTTGACGAGTTCCACATTCAGCATCTGGACGGCATCCTCGGGCGTGGTGGAACCAGCTACGATGCCCTGGAGCACCTTCTTCCAAACGTCAAGTTCTGCGGGGCTGTTGTTGAAGCCGATGGGCACTGGCCCGCCACCCTCTGCGCCTGCCTTATCTATGACGTCAAGAGACACCTTTTGCTGTTCGCTGAGCGTGACCTTCGACTTGTCGAAGGGGACCGCTGGAAATATCTGGGCATCCTGCACCCACATGAGAGCCGCCTTGGAGTCGGTCAGCGCACCGAGGAACTCCAGAGTTGCCTGTTCGCGTTGTGGGTCCTTCGCGACGCTAGCCGACAAGAACCAGCCAGACCCAATCCCAACGTAAGCCTGGAATGGTCTGCCCTTCGCGGAAGGGAAGGGGGCAACTTTCCAGTCGAATTTTTCGGGGTTCTCTTTTGCGCAGCCGCTGATCGGTTTGAATAACCATGTGCCTTGCGTAAGCATGGCGACTTTGCCGGAGCAGAAGAGCGACCAATGACCTTCCCAGTCGATGCTATTTGCCTCTTTTGGATAGTAGCCCGCTTTGACCCAGCGATCGAAAATCTTGAAGGAATTGAGCCATCCGGGTGCGAGATAGCTTCCTGTACCCTGAGGCGTAGTATTAAGGACCTCGGAAACATCCATCGTAGCGTAGGGGATGGCGTTCATCATGTGGACGCCGTTCCACGGAGCACTGGCTCCCGTAGCGAGCATCATAGGCGTATAGCTCGACTTCTCCTTGATCGTAGCCATCGTCGCCTCGAGGTCCTCAAGGGTCGTTGGAACCTGGAGTCCTAGTTCGTCGAAGATCTTCTTGTTGTACATTAGGAGCAGGTCTTCAACTTCATTACCAACAGCGTAAATATGGCCGTCGTAAGTTGCTCGCTTCTGGGCCCACCCGAAGACTGTCTTATCCCAGCCATATTTCTTGAAAGCATCGTCAAGCGATAAGATCTGTTTTGACCTTACGTAACTGCCAAGGAACTGAGGAGCAACGTCGGCATAGACGACATCGGGTCCTGTGTTTGACGAGATAGCCGGAGGCAACTTCTTCGACATATCATCAAACGGCACGAAGACCTGCTCAACCTTGACGTTCGGGTGGGAGCTCTCAAATTCAGTGATGATCTTAGCCTCTACAGCAGCAGGGGCGTCAGTCTGGCTGCTCCAGTACTTGATTGTGATTGACTCGGCAGATTGTGTGGTAGCAATGCTAGCTGGCATGGGCGTCGCCTCGGCTGCCGCAGGTTGTGTGGCGGTTGGCACGGTCTGTGCTGCGGTCGTAGGGGTGGCCGTCGGAGCAGCCTCCTGGCCACACGCGCTCAAGATCAGTGAAGCTGCTAACACGATGAGAAGCACAAGCTTATTCTGTTTTCGAACGTGATTCATCCTTTTTCCTCCTTATCGGGTAACATGGTAACATGATGGAAAGCCGCTCTCTCGTCTTGGTCCCTCTTTATGGCATGTGCTACCTCCTTCAATGACCCCTTGCGCGTCTACACTCACCTGTTGCGTGTGGACATCATGTGCCAGCGTGTGCCAGCACCGCGAGCCTCATCAACACTGCTCACGCTAATCGTTTCCGAGTGCTCTCACGCTCAAGTCGCGACGGCCCATCAACCGAGTGGTGCTGGACGCCAGATGAGGCACGTACTACCAGTTCCGTATCCAGAAGGACATGGCGAGGAGGAAGCTCCGGCTCATGTAGGCGCTCAAGCAGGAGTTGCGCGGCAGTCGCTCCCAGTTCATATGACGGTTGGGCTATGGTCGTTAGCGGGGCCTGGAGTGCGATTGCCCATGGCATGTCATCGAACCCGGCAAGAGCTATGTCCGAGGGTATATGCAGGTTGCGCTCGTAAAGTGCCTGCAGAGCGCCCAGAGTCATGAGGTTGTTGGTGATGAAGGTTGCTGTCGGCGGCTCGGGTAGATCCAGCAACTCACGCATTGCTCTGTATCCACCTGTCTGCCTGAAGTCGGTATCGCGGACGAGTTCAGGTTCTATCTGAAGGCCAGCATCAGTGAGCGCCTGTTCGTAGCCGACCTGCCGCTCGTAAGCGGTGCCAATTTGCAGTGGCCCGTTGATTAAGCCAATCCGCTGATGACCCTGGCCGATCAGGTGTGTAACAGCCTCCCGTGCGCCTTTCGTGTTCGTTACGGTTACTGCATCGCTCTGCCAACCTTTAGGTGCGCGGTCGATGGCAATCATGGGTATTCTGGATTTGAGGAACTGCTGGTACTCAGCCGCTTCTTCGCTGCTTGGGGCGAAGATTATGCCAGCCACACCTTCGGCACGCAAGGTGGCCAAATAAAGGCGCTCGCGCTCAAGATTCCAGTCTGAGTTGCCCAGAAGTAGAGTATAATCCGCCGCCTGGAGGACATCCTCGATCCCACGCACCACGCTAGGGAAGAACGGGTTTTGAATATCGGAAACTACTACCCCGATAGTGCGGGTAGAATTGGCGCGCAGGTTGCGGGCTATCCGGTTGGGCTGGTAGTCAAGTTCTACGATGGCGCTCTGCACGCGATCGCGTAGTTCGTCGCTTATGAAGCGGCTTCCGTTTACCACATGTGAGACCGTAGCTATCGAAACGCTGGCTCGAGCAGCTACATCTTTGATCGTGGGCATAATCCTTATCCCTCATCATCTCTCACCGACTTTGTCGAAACTACAATTACTCTGTAAAACGTTTACGTAAACGTTTTACAGAGTATATATCGCAAAGTTTCGTTTGTCAAGAGGTGTGCTGGCTGTAAATGTTCAGAGTTGAGGTGGAGCAATATCCACGATAAAATGTGAGGCATGACAGCAGAGGAAGAAGTGCTGA
>JBBSGN010000110.1:0-7365 GCA_038254085.1 Chloroflexia bacterium
GGGTTGTCTTCGCGCACCACGTCCGCCGGGACAAACTCGAGGTTGGGTAAGCGGGCTGCCGCCGCCGGATCGAGTGTCACCGCCGACACGCCCCATTCGGGCTTAATTTCTCTTGCGCCCGACAGGTTTGAGTTGTATATTACATAGTCAAACAGCCCCGGCCCGAAGTGGTTCTGGAGGGCGCGCACGTGGTCCACCACGCCGAAGCCGTCGGTCTCGCCCGGCTGGGTCGCCACGTTGCAAACGTAGACCTTCACCGCCGTCCCGTTCGCCTTCACGGCCCGCGCAATGTCCTCTACGAGTAGCGGTGGCAGGATGCTTGTGTATAGAGAACCTGGCCCCAGTACGATCATCTCAGCCGCGTATATCTCCGAAAGCGCCTCCGGGTAGCCAGGCGCATGGGCGGGTTTCATAAATATACGCTTGATGGGCACCGGCGTGCGCGGGATGACCGACTCGCCACGCACCACGTCGCCGTTCTCAAGCTCGGCATATAACTCTATATTGGCCAGCGAGGCGGGCAGCACGTTACCCCGCACCGCCAACACGCGCGACGACTCGCGTATCGCCTGCTCGAAGTTACCCGTGATGCCGGTCATCGCCACAAGAAAGAGATTGCCGAAAGAGTGGCCTTCAAGATCGCCCGTGCCCTCGAAGCGGTACTGGAAAAGCTCGGCCATGAGCGGCTCGACCTCGGACAGCGCCACCAGATTGTTGCGGAAGTCGCCTGGCGGCAGGATTCCGAGGTCGCGGCGCAACCGGCCCGACGACCCCCCATCGTCCACCACGTTCACCACCGCCGTGATGTTGTCCGTGACTTCTTTTAGGCCACGCAGCAGCGTGGGCATCCCAGTGCCCCCACCGATAGCGACGATCCTGGGGCCATTGGCTTTATGGGCCTCCCTGAGCGGGGCGAGCACCGGCATCGAGAGGGCTCGCCCATTGGTCGCTGCTAATCTCGCGGCCCTGTTCATGCCCCATGCTCCCCACAGAGTCAGCCCTACACCCAATAAGGCTACAAGCATCTCTCTGATTGGGTGCGAGATGAATTGCAAGGTGATTAAGTGGAGGAGTGGAGTGCCGGTGTTGTCTACAACGTAGACACGGTAGAGGTTGGTCACGCCCATGGCCAGGCCGAGGCCGATAATCGCCACGCCCACAGCCAATACAGCGGCCCATCGCCTGAAGCCGTAGCCGTTCGGTAACCACCTATCCATGTTGAATGCTCCAATTCCCAATTATGAATGCAAGGCTTATTATAACTGAATAGAAGTGGAGCTACAAAGTCCGCTGCATCGCCACGCCCGACACCGCCCTCACGCGCGCGGCAATCTCCTCGGCTGCGAGGTCGTCCGCGTTCCACGCGCCCAGCGAGGTTAGCTTGATTTCTTTTTCTCTTGCCATGTACTCTAGCTGCAATGGGATGTCGTATAGTGTGCTGATACCGTCCGCCGGAAAAGACGCAGGCAACCAGTATATGGACTTACACCCTACGTCGGTCAATGTTCGCACCGCTTCGGCTATACTTGGCCTGTATCTCAGCCAGCCGATCGCCATGCGGCTCTCGTCGAAGCCGGCTCGCGCGAGCGCCTGCCGGACTTGGATCAGGAACCTGTGTTCCTGGGTCTGGCGCGCCGCCGAGGACTCGTTCTGCTCTCCGTCGCCCGGTGTTATATGTCCTCGTCCCACTAAGAGCAGGCCCACACTTTGCGTATCCTCATTGACCTGGGGCACAGCTTCCAGCATTCGACGCACGTAGACCTGGGGCAGCAACTCTGGCGATGAAAACGGCCCTGCTTCGACGACCTTCAGGCCCAATCGCTCAGGGTTCATGCCCTCCCACAAGTCGCCGGCCTGTACCGGATCGGGCGGGCCGGTCACGCGAACATGGGCGATTACGACCCGCCGGAGACCGTGCTCTACCACCTGGTTGATCGTCTCGGCAAACGTAGGATAGTCGCTGTAGAAGGCCGGGTAGACGCGATGGGTGCTGCTGTCCAGGCGAGATTGAACCTTTTGGGCCAGTTCCAGGTGACTCTCTTTGTATGGGCTGCGCCCTATAGCGGCGTATTTGCTTTTGAGGTCGCGCATGTAGAACGGCCTGAGCAGCAGGGGAGGCACATCGCTAGGATCATCGGCAAGCTCTAGCCGTTTGGCCGCGTTTCGCACCTGGTAGTCGGGCGGTTCGCCCGGAGCAAGGCATATGACGGCTGTGCGCTCCGTCGGGTTGTCCTGTGCCTGCGGATCCCAATGCTGCCTGTGCGACGACAGTACCGAGAAGGTGGTGAGCGCGTAACCCAGGGCGAACGAAAGAATAAGCAAGATTACGCCGTTCACCAGCCCCGACGATAGACTACGCAGGAACGCCGCCGAACCGACCGCGCCACCAACAGCGAGCAGCAGGGTTAGCCCGAACATGGCGGAGAAGCTAGTCTGCTGCCTGCGCTCAGACATCAAGACGAGCGCAAGCATACCGCCGCTGGCCATCCCCATGAACACGATCAGGGCAATACTAATATTGAGAAGCAAGCTACTCTCCAAGCACGCGAAAAGTGCTGAGTGAAACCTGCCGTTATTATAGCATTAAGAGCAATAAGTTGAAGTTACTCATCGCTTATTGCTGTCGCTTGGGTCCGACTTGACCTGAGGTAGAGGGTAAAATTATAATGCTTACTATGAAGACAACTGTTCCGTCTGTCAGTGCGGTGCGAGGGGTCGCTCCGGTGCAAGGGCTGCCCGGCGTAAACTATTATCTGCCGATAGTGGTCACGTTGTTGGCCGCGGGGCTGCTTCTTTTAGTCTTAGGAACGCTCTCGCTCTTTGCTATATTCGACGCGGTCGCGCTTTGGGGCAATTTCGCTCGCGGCGCAAGCGACGGTTCGGCGTTGAGCGGGATGATCTGCGGTGTGCTCGGACTGATCGGCCTTGCCACGACAGCCTACTTCTTTTATGCTATGGTCAAGGGTGTGCGCGACCTGCGCACGCCGCTCTACTACACGCGCGGTGCGGTGGCCGACAAAAAGACCATTGGTGGCCGCATGGCAGGCAACTGGCTGGCGGTCTCGGCACGCTATGGTGGCCCCGACCGTCAGGAAGCCTCCAGCGTTAGCGACGAGGAGCGGGCCGCCTCGACCGACCGCTCGCAGATTTTCCAACCGCGCTTCCCACAGCCAAAGAAGCCGAGCAGCTATCTGCCTACCGAGCGTATATCGTCCAACCCGTTCGACCCGGTGGCGCGTAGGGCTGCCCGCCAGGCGCGCGCCGACCGCATAGACGATCTGGCGAAGGAGTCTTTCGGCTCCCTAAGCGAAGAGGTCTCTGCCACACCCAGGGTAGTCTTCAGGGTTGACCTCTCCTCTCATGCCGTGCTTGAACCGGGCGAGGAAGTGCTGGTCGCCCATTCCCGCTTCCTCCAGCACGTCTATTACGTCGCCCATCTCCGTAACGGCGAATGGGAAGCCTTCCCCAACAAAATGCTCATCTAAGACAGTTTTGAGTTCTGAATTGAGAAGAGTAACTCAAAACTCAAAACTACCCCAGCAATTCTTCCATCTCATTCAGGCGCTTCTCGAACAGTTGCAGGGCCTGGTGGACCGGCTCAGGGGAGGCCATGTCTACTCCCGCCTTTTTGAGAAGGTTTATTGAGTAGTCGCTGCCGCCGCTGCTCAAAAAACCCAGGTATCGGTCCACAGCCGGTTGCCCTTCGTTCAGGATTTGCTGCGACAGGGCGATAGCCGCCGACATCCCGGTGGCGTACTTGTAGACGTAGAAGCTTCGGTAGAAGTGGGGGATGCGCGCCCACTCGATTGCCACGTCCTGATCCACCGTCACGGTGTCGCCATGATACAGCTTGTTCAGGTCGTAATGCGCCTCCGATAGCAACTCGGCGGTGAGCGCCTCTCCGGCTTCGGCCCGCGCGTGCGCGATCTTCTCGAACTCGGCGAACATGGTCTGCCGGTAGATAGTCGTCCTGAATTGCTCAAGGCTATGGTTCACGATCGCTAGCTTCACGTTCTTGTCGTCCGTACTGTGGAGCAAGTGATGGCTCAACAACTCCTCGTTCAATGTCGAAGCCACCTCAGCCACGAACAGTGTGTACCCTGAATAGAGATAGGGCTGATGGCGGTACGAGAGCAACGTGTGGATCGAATGACCCGTCTCGTGCGCCAGCGTAAACACATCGCGCAGCGTCTCCTGATAGTTGAGGAGCATGAACGGGTGGACCCCATACACGCCCCAACTGTAAGCCCCCGAAGTCTTGTTGGGCGTCTCGTATACATCGGTCCAGCGCGACTTGAAGCCCCCGCCCGCTGCGCTCTGGTAATCAGCGCCCAGAGGGGCCACAGCCTCAGTCACCATCACGGTCGCTCGGTCGTATGGGATCGTCTGGTCTACCTCTTGTACGAGCGGCACGTGCAGGTCGTACATATGCAAGCTGTCCAGGCCAAGCACCCGCTTACGCATATCCATATAGCGATACAGCAGGTGCATATTATCGTGAACGGCCTCGATAAGCCCATCATACACGCTGGCCGGGATGTTGTCGTGGAACAGAGCCGCCTCCAGCGACGACTCGTACTTGCGCGCCCGCGCATAGAACATGTCTGACTTGACCTGGGTGGCATAGCAACTCGCTAACGTGTTGCGCTGGTTCTCGAATGCCTGATGAAACGTGTGGAACGCATCGGCCCGCACCCTGCGATCCGGCGAGCGCAGGTACAGGAGGTATCGCCCCTGCGTCAGTTCGACCTCGTTTCCCTCTTCGTCCTTGATGACGCCGTAGTTCATGTCGGCATCGGTGAGCATGTCGTATATCTGGCCTGGCCCCGACGCGATCTCGCTGGCCGCCGCCAGAAGTGCTTCTTCCGCTTCGCTCAACATGTGCTCTTGCTCGCGGAAGAGGTTGTCGAATTGGTGGGCGTACAGGCGCAGCCCTTCCACCTGCGAGGCGAACCGGTCAATCTTCTCGCGCCCCACCGACAGTATCTCCGGGCTGAAGTAGGATGTCGCCTCCTCGGTGCGCGACCACACCGCCCTGGCCCGGTCGTCCAGTGCCTGATAACGCGGGTTGGTGGTGTCTTCATCGCGCCTCATGTGAGCATACGAGAAGAGCCGCTCGGCCCGCTCGTTGATATTGTCGCGTAGCGCGAGCGCGGCCAGCAGTGTGTTGCCGCTCTCGCCCAATCGGCCTTTGTACGAGCCAACCTTGTCCAGCATCGGCTCGACCTCGGCGAACTCGGTCTCCCACTGCGCGTCCTGGGGATAGACCGCTTCCAGGTTCCACTTATACTCAGCAGGTACATCGGCTCTGGCCGGTAATGTCTTGGTTACCAATTGATTACTCCTTTGGTCGTATAGGCAATCAAGTTACGGCTAACTAATCAGACATTCTGCCGGGTGGTGCTTGGGCCAGCGTATCGTGCCCATTCGACATTCTACCATAGGGCAAAAAGGCAACAAAAAAGGGCCTTGAACTGTAAAACATCGTTCAAGGCCCTGGTGGTAGCGGGGGTAGGATTCGAACCTACGACCTTTGGGTTATGCCTGCCACTACAGCTTTCGCTGCCTGGTTACACCAAGAGGGCGCCCAGTTTGTGGTCTGGACTTTCTCTTCACCCTCGACACGGATAACCGCCGTTAGGGTGCCTGCCATTAAGTCTCTACACCTTCTCTGATGGTTGTGACACCACGAGAGCTTGGCTCGGGATTACCCCACTAACGGCTTCCCCGAATTTGACAGGTGATCGCACGCAAGTTTCCTCGCGTGCAGCCCAATGCAGAATTAACTCCCAAGCGTCGCGATAGTTAGCGGAACTAGGTTTTCTTCGACGCTTGTCGGCTTTAACCATGTGAATCTCACTGACATAGCCGATGAACACTTGCACCGGAAAGACGTAGAACAGGTCGAAGATCGTATGGCAGCCTGTCTCCGATAGGTTTCAGGACTCCCCAACCACGCTTCAACGCATGAAGTATGGCCGCCTGCTCTGCGATGTCTCCTTTGAGCTTTGTATTCCTATTCATTTGTTAATCCTACGAGTGAGCCCAACGAGCTTCCGCTGCTCCACCCCGCGTCAACTCTCATAGTATACAAGCCTTCAACGCATTTGTCAAGGCAACGCGGGCTACAGTTCCACTAGCTTCAAACAACTGGCACGTGCCACCGACATATGGTATTATGGGGCGCAAATCTCTATTTGGAAGATAAGAGGCTGGAATTGCGCGCCGGTAGCTTACAAAATCTCGACTTCCCCCTTCTGCTCGGCACCCTGGCGGCAGCCGTGATCGGGGTGATCATGGTCTTCAGCGCCACCCGGGCCACTAGCACGCCTGGGCTGGGCCTAGACGATTACGCCGTGCGCCAGGCGATATATGGCCTGATCGGCCTTGCGCTGATGTTCCTTCTCTCGCGCCTCGACTATCGCTTCCTCGAAAGCTTTACTCTGCCGTTCTACGTCGGCACGCTGGCCTTGTTGGGCCTGGTCATGGCGCTTGGTGTAATCTCGCATGGGTCGCAACGCTGGATACACCTTGGCTTCTTCCCGATACAGCCAAGCGAGCTTGCCAAACTGAGCATAATAATCGTGCTTGCCAAGCTACTTTCGGAGCATCAGAAAGACCTCCATAAGGTCAAGTGGCTCGTGATCGCTGGGGTGTTGACGCTAGTACCCGCCGCCATCGTCTTCAAGCAGCCCGACCTGGGCACAGCCCTCGTGCTAGTGGGCGTCTTCCTCGGCATGGTAGTAGCCGCTGGGGTGCCCGCCTGCATTCTGGTGACTTCGGCGGTGCTGGCCGTGCCCACATTGTACGGGTTCTGGAACTGGGTGATGGACGAGTACCAACGCAAGCGATTCCTCATTTTTCTCAACCCGGCCAGCGACCTGTTGGGCGATGGCTACAATATCTTGCAGGCCCGCATCACTATCGGGTCGGGCGGGTGGTTTGGGCAGGGCTATCTGGCCGGCACCCAGAGCCAGGGCGGTTTTCTCAAGGTGCAGTACAGCGACTTCATATTCTCGGTGGTGGCCGAGGAGTTCGGCTTCGTGGGCGGAGTGGCGTTGGCGGCCCTTTTGTTCATCGTGGTCTGGCGCTGCGTGGTAGTCGCATCGCGCGCCCGCGACACCTATGGCAGCTTGATCGCAGCGGGTGTGGCGACTTGGATCGGTGTGCAGGCATTCATCAACATTGGTATGAACGTGGGCCTGATGCCCGTGACGGGCATCCCTTTGCCTTTCATTAGCTACGGCGGTTCGTCGCTGATGAGCATTCTGCTCGCGCTAGGACTTGTACAGAGTGTCGCCCTACAATCCAGCCCAATTATATTCGGAGGCAAGCAACTAAGCGCCGGTTGGGCCAGGTCGGCAC
>JBBSGN010000111.1:0-7359 GCA_038254085.1 Chloroflexia bacterium
GCGGCGAGCCAGGCGTTTGAGTTCCGCTCGCTCCTGGTCGCTGAGTGCTCGCACGAACATCATACCGTCTGCTCCTCTCGTAGGAGAGTAGCTTACCCGCTCAATTGGTAAAGTGCAATAAACTTATGCAACCCTACTTAGAAGAAATCGGTTGCTCCTTGTAGCCCGCGATAGATACGCAGGCAGGATACATCGCCTCTGGGCATGATGGGCTAAGGTTGGGTTTCGGGGGCAAGCACTACATCGTAAGAGCCTTCGGTCTGGCCGCAGGCGGCGAATATCTCGGTTTCGATACCCTGGTAGGCGTCTGCTGATACATACAGGTGGATATGGGGTCCGCCCGCTCCATAGAAACCGGGGAAGTTGCTCTCGAAGGTGTATATGCCTTTGTCGTCCGTGAGGACCGTGCCTGCGTGGGCGTCGTCATACTGCCCATCAGGTCCAGCCAACCAGAAGATCACTTTGGCGTTAGCGACCGGCGCGCAACCCTGGCTCGACTTTACCGTGCCTGTGACTATCATCCCCTTGCCAACCGAAGAGCGGATGGGCGGGTTGGGAAAAGAGTCCGAGACGCTGGGGCCGTGCCCGGTGGGCGCGCAGCCGGTTGGGGTATTTGCTGTTGGGGTAGAGATAACGGGAAGAATCTCGGCAGTGTGCGTAGTTTTGAAGCGTGCGGCGCCCATCTGGGTCGGTAGGACGTAGCCGGAAGAGTCGTCGAAGCGAGAGATGGCATACTGGTCATATACAAGCGCCTGGCGCTGGAAGTACTGCACCCGGCGCGGTTTGCCGTCCAGGTCTGATTTCTCCATGAGCTCATCCGAGATGGGGTAGCCGAATTGCGCCAAACCGCCGTTCCTGGTCCAGTAGTCGAGGAAGCGGCACCCCAGGCGCTTGCCTGTCTCTGGGAAGATGCGCGCATCGGGGGCGGTGCTAGGCTCTTGGTTGGGTGCTACGTCGGGATACTTTTGCTTGTAGGCGAATGTGCCCAGCAGCGAGAGCAGCACATCATAGGGTATCTGGTTCTCTGGGTGGTACTCAAACACCGCCCGCTCGAAGTATTGCACGGTATAGAGCTTGCCGTCGGTGTCGCTCTTCTCCTGCATCTCGTCCGAGATAGGGAAGCCTTGTGTAGAGGTGGCTCCGTTACTTAACCAATATCGCATGAACGGCCCCCGGATCGTCTTGCCGGTCTCTGATATGGTGATGCTGTCGCCCTCCTTTGCGTAGACGGCGGCGGGCGGTATCGCGGGCAGGGCCAGCATGAGCAGCACAAAGGCCGACAGTGATTGTACCTTCTTGCCAGGTTTGGGTAGGGTCATTTTATTGCTCCTTCTCGTTTATCACTTATACACCGCTCACAGCAGATGCGTTCCCGGCTTGCTTGTTTTACGTGGCTAGAAACTATCCGATAAACAACAGCGCACTCTTTAGCCGGCCCAATATCTTTGTCATTCCGAGCGTAGCGAGGAATGACAAGGGGTACTCTACCCGCTAAAGAAATGGCTGTGATTTATATGATACCTTCTATAAGGCAGCCTTTAAAATCAACGCAACGACTCGGCGATACGGACCGCTTCTTCAAGGGAGAGGGTAGTTTCCAGGCGGTAAGTAATGCCTCCCTCTTCCCAGACGAGGGTATTGCCGTCAACCAGGCGGCGTATGGTAGTTTCGGGGCGATTTCGGACGCCGCGTATCTCCAGGGCATACGGCCCGCGCACCCAGGCGGCTGGCCGCCCGTTCACCGTCGTCTCCTGTAGCTGTGTGGTGTCACGGAGGGCCTTCTGCCCCATGACATCGGATGTAAGCTCGTACAGGACCATACGGGGCGTAGTCTCATCCTTAGGTTTGCTCCAACCGAGGACAACGGCCTGGCCTCCCAGGTCTTGGGTAAACACCTGGTCGGGCTGGCCCAGGTCCGCCGGGTATGTGGGCAGCTTCAGAGTGAACGACAACCCTTGTTGGGCGGCTTGCAGAGTGGTCCTGCCCGCCAGTCCCCAGGACCAGATGGGCGGTGGCGATGGAGTCGTCGTGGCAACCGGCGTGGCAATGCCGGAAGGGACAGGCATTGGCGGTGTGGGTGTGGCGATCACTATCTCGATAGAGCCGATACGCAATATCGAGCGGACGAACGCCTGCACCTGGGGCACGGCCAACGACGAGACAAGCAACAGCGCCACGATCACGGCTACCCAGGCCCAGCGAGGGAGCAACAAGGCGCGATTCGGCGTGGCGTTATCTTCCGAGGCCAACCGCCGTCGCACGCTGCTTGCTATGTCGGGCGTTGGAGGGTAGGGGAAGGCGGTTGCCACCCCTCGTATACGCTCCTCTAGTTGTTCGAATGGTAGTTCGGCGCTCATGTTTGCCGTTCCTCTCTAAGGGCCGGAAAATCGTGGTCCACTACCGTGCGGAGGCGGCGCAGCGCCCTGTGCAGTCTCGATTTGACCGTGCCGGGCGGCACCCCCATCGCGCTCGCCATCTCGGCCTCCGACAGGTCGAGGAAATAGCGCATGTAGACCACTTCTTGCTCACGTAAACTAAGCCGCCTGACCGCCTGCCAGAGCGTCTGGGCCTCCCATTCTTCGGCAGTGCTATCACCGAGCGAAGTCACAGGCTCAGGCGCAGATTGCGCAATGCGGCGCATCGCGTTCAGATAGCGGCCTAAAGAGCGGCGACGGTTGTGTGCGAGGTTGGCGGTGATCCGTAGCAGCCAGGGTTGTAGTGGCCGAGCCGCGTCGAAGGTGTGAAGCGCCCGGAAGGCTCGCACGAACGCCTCCTGGGCCACATCGGCGGCTTCGTCCGTGTCGGGCATGAGCAAATAGGCAAGTCGGAAGATAGGCTGCTGGTACGCGCGCACCAGAGTCTCCCAGGCTGCACCGTCGCCCTGCCGGGCGCGGTTGATTAGCTCCGATTCATCCAAGCAGGCCCCTCCGGAAGGGGTTAGACATATTGTATACCCCTGTGGGTGAAGTTGGGTTCCATTTTTTTGTCATGCGCAAAAATAGGTGGGAAGGGTATACGGGTACAGATTGTGCTTTGGTTGGCATAGGTGGGATGAATTGCGTTATAGGTCAGATGAGGCATGTTTGTTGCATGGAAAGTAAAAGCCACACGATAGCCACACCCTACGAGGGGAGCGGCCAAGAGGAGCAACAGGAGGTCAGGAAGCATGGGCGTGCGCTCATTCGCGGTCGGGCGCTGGTGGCCTTGGGAATCGCGCTGCTCTGTGTATTCGGGCTGGTGACGAGCGCGGTGGTATTGCTCAATCCGGTGACGCTTGATGTGCCCATTACAAAAGGGGTGCAGGAGCTTAACTTCGGGCCGTTTGGCGCCTTGATGGCGGCTGTGAGCTGGCCAGGCTTCCAGCCTTACAACTACGTCTTCCCTCTAGTTGCTATTATCGGGGTGGCGGCATTGCTCAAGCGGGTGGTCGAGGCGGCGTTCCTGGCGCTGGCCTCGCTCGCTTCTGGGCTGGACGAAGTGGTGAAAGCGCTTGTGCATCGCGGGCGACCAAGCGCCGACCTGGTACATGTAATCGGTCACCCTATCGGCTACAGCTTCCCCAGCGGCCACGTCACTGAGTATACGCTGTTCTTCGGTTTTAGCTTTTATCTGGTCTTTACCCTGATGAGGCACGGGTGGGCGCGCACGCTGCTGCTGGTTTTCTGCGCCGCTATGATCGCGCTGGTGGGTGTGTCGCGTATCTGGCTAGGCGCACACTGGGCCAGCGACGTGCTGGGTGGTTATACATTGGGTCTAGGCGTGCTGCTGCTGGTTATATGGGGTTACCGCGGTTGGGAGGAGCGCAAGGTGGTGGGGACGACGGACGACCGATGGCGGCAGTAGCCGGTAATCAGTCATCACGTTTCACGTGTAAGAGGTTGTCGGTCGTCGAGAGATACAACCCCGCCCGGCAGACGTTAATACTTATGTAACGTATGTAATGAGTAGTTGCTTGCGGACGTATAATAATTATAGTACAATTCATTTGAGGGTCATTTGAGCGCACTATCGTAAGCGCGACGCTTATCGTTGTACTACTTGTAACTTTTGTAACTTACTTTAGGGGAGCTTCTATGAAGACGCAGCGCAGGCGTGGCCGAGTGAACCATGTTCCCAGCCCCGCCTCCGAGTCGGTTGACGGCTATCTGAACGGCGACGGAGAGGGCATACTACCGGAGGCTGAAATCGCCGCCGACCAGACCGAGTACCGAGTACCGAGTACCGAGTCGAAAGGGCTTCACTCGCAACTCGCAACTCACAACTCGGTACTCGTTGAGGCTTCCTCGCAGGTTGTGATTCCTAACCTGCCTAAGCGCAGGCAAAGGCGCGACACCCTCCTCAATACAACTTCTCCGCTCGACACCCAAACCGAGCCTGCCCCAGGCTATGCTATTCGCACGACGGCGCATGAAACCTCGGCACCGGCCCCCGCCCAATCAGGCGGCGGCTGGCGGCTGCTGATTACCTACGAGAACCTCTTCTGGCTCGGCATTTTCGCCCTCGCCCTCGCCACCCGCTTCTGGGACATCGGCAACCGAGGCATACACCACGACGAAAGCCTCCACTCGGTCTATTCGCGCAACCTGTATATTGGCGGCGGCTACGTTCACGACCCGATGATGCACGGGCCTTTGCAGTTCCACCTAATCGCGCTCATGTACTGGCTGTTTGGCGTGTCCGAGTCGACAGTGCGCTTCGCTTCGGCCTTCTGTGGCGTGTGGGTGGTGATGTCGCCCTTCTTCCTGCGCCGCCAGATGGGGCGCATACCGGCGCTGATCGCCGGCACGCTATTGCTGGTCTCGCCCAGCGTCCTCTATTTCAGCCGCATGGCCCGCGAGGACTCGATCTTCTCGGCTACCGAGATGCTTATGATTGTGGGGCTGTTGCGCTTCATAACGACGCGCAAGCCGGGCGATTTCTATATCTTCTGCGCCGGCCTGTCGCTGATGTTCACCATCAAGGAGACCTCTTACCTGACGGTGGCGGTGCTGGGCATACTGTTCGCCGGGCTGTTCGCTTATCAGGCGGGTTACGCGATTTTGGGCGCACTGGGCGGCTATGCTGCCGCCATGGGCGGGTTCATCCTCTTCATCAATAACGGCATGAAGAACGGCAGCATAACCAAGCTGCCAGACATCCCTTCGCAAGGCCCGTCTTATGAGATGATAAGCGACTTTGCAACTCGCCTGATTACGCACCCTCTGTTCTACGGCGGCGTGATTATTACGCTGATCTTTATTGGAGTGCTTGTCGCTCTGTTCAGGATGGAGCGCAATCGTATGCTGGCCCCAGGGGTCCCCACTGTGCGCTCGCGGCCTATGACTGCAAAGGGCAGCCTGCCCAATCGCCGGGTGCGCGTCTCCAATGGCGTGGTGGTCGCCCCAGCCAATGGACACGCGACCGAGGTTGCCGAGACGCCAGACGAAGATACAGTCGTCTCGACCGTCACCCCGTCGGTCGTCGGACCTGAGGAAGCCTCAGAGGTGTGGGACCCACGCAGCCTGGAGCCGAAGCGCGGCGGCCTGCTTTCGCACTACGAGCCGGGTTCGCTGCCATATCTGGTCGGTGGGCTGTTCTCTCGCCCGGTGGTGCTGCTCATAGGGTTCCTGATCGCGGCGGCTATATTCGTCACGCTGTACACGGTCTTCTTCACCGACACGCCTCGCGGTATAGCGTCGGGCCTGTTCGCCTCGCTTGGCTACTGGATGGCCCAGCAGGGTGTGGCGCGTGGCGGCCAGCCCTGGTATTACTACATCCTGCTCATACCGCTTTACGAGCCGGTGGCGGTATTCTTCAGCCTGGCGGCGACCATATTCTTTAGCTGGCGCGGCGTGCGCTGGCTGCTGCGCCACCGGCAAGAGACCCGCTACAGCGGCGAAGCCCATCTAGGCGCTTTCAACATAGACCGCCCTGTGCCTTTCGCCAACTTCAAGGCCTTCCTGCCCTTGTTCCTGATGTGGTGGACGTTTGGGGTGTTCGCGCTTTACAGTTGGGCGGGCGAGAAGATGCCCTGGTTGATGATCCACATGGTGCGCCCGGCCATCCTCCTCGCCTCGCTCTTCTTGGGCGCGTTGGTCGTCTCTATCGTGACGCGCCGCCGCGAGAGGCTTGCTGGCGCGGGCATGAGCGTAGCGGGGGCGGCGAGCGACGACAGCGCGAACGGCAACGGCAGGACAGCACCGCGCAGGCGCATGTCCCCGCAAGGCGCGATGTTCAGCAACCTCGTCGAGCGCACCGGCCTCGCTCCTCGCAAGCTGGCTTACGAGACGGGTATGCCCTCCAACATGGCGTCCAACATGGCGTTCAGCATGAATGGCGGGGGCAGGGCAGCGACCTTACCGGCTCGCGGTAGAGCCGCCAGGCAAGCCCCCGTGCGGCGCGAGCAAGAGCCGCTATGGGTGACATGGAACCAGCCCGGTTCTGTCTTCCCGTTCGCTTCCTTCCTGATAGGGTTCCTGCTACTGGCGATGGCGTGGGGCGTGAGCCTGACATACCAGATGAATGCTGCGGTGTCTAACCCCAACGCCTATAACACTTCCTGGGCCGCGACCTGGATATATCCAGGGCTGATGGTGGCGCTGGTGATCGCCTACGCGGTGTGGCTTGGTGTAGGGCGGGCGTTGCGCTATCTGGCGGTGGGCCTGCTGTCCCTTATGCTGCTGTATCAGTTCCGCTCGGCTGTGGTGCTTACTTATAATCAACCTGATGTGCCGAAGGAGATGGCGGTGTTCGTGCAGACCTCGCCCGACGTGACCCGCGCCGTCAAGGAGTTAAACGACTTCTCGGTAGCCACTACGGGCGGCAAGAACATCAAGGTGATGTACGACAGTTTCACCTCCTGGCCGATGGAGTGGTATCTGCGCGACTACAAGAACAAGATATTTATTGGTGGTGGCGACGCCAAGCCGGGGCCGGATGTGCCGGTGCTGTTCCTGGAGTACGCCAAGCACAGCAACGACCAGGCCCTGCTCAAGGACTACGTGGCGCAACGGTATGCCATGCGCTGGTGGTTCCCCGAAGCCTGGTACAAAGAGGACCTTCTGCCGGGGCAAGACCCCAAGACTTCACCCGCAACCAGCCAGGTAGGGGGTTTGCTGAAGGCGCTGGGAGTGACCAGCTTCCAGCCGCAATACGAAGCCTCGATCTGGAAATACCTCATGTTCCGCGAGCCACCGCGAGAGCTAGGCTCCGAAGACATGATCATGTTCGTCCGCAAAGACGTGGCCCAGCAGCTCCACTACCTGCAATACTTACCACCCAACACAACCGACCTGCCGTAGACGGAATTATGAATTTTGAGTTTTGAGTTTTGAATTACGTCCTTCAATTCAAAACTCAAAACTCAGAACTCAAAACTTA
>JBBSGN010000112.1:0-7355 GCA_038254085.1 Chloroflexia bacterium
AACGGCCTGCTCACTATCGAGTTGATCTCCGGCCAGATGCAGATAGGCAACAACGCCTTCATCAACCGCTACTCCGCCGAGATACCGATCTCCGGCGATACTGATGACCCACAGGCCCCGACCTACGCATCCTTCATAACTGTGTCCAACAGCCACAAAGGCGACCACCCCCAGCCCGACAAGTCGAAAGGCGGCTTTGCCACCGGCACCATCAACAAGGCGGGTCAGGTCGGCGACGACCCCTCCAAGGCCAGCGTGGACGGCACCAAGATTGCCTACTACGAGCCTACCACCAAGCACAACATACCCGATAAGTTCTGGAGCTTCCTGAATGCCAGCGGCCCCATCAGCCAGACCGGCCAGATAGTCCAGGCCCGCTTGATTGACCCCTGGTTCTACGCCTCCGGCCTCCCCATATCCGACGCATACTGGAGCCGCGTCAAGATTAAGGGCGTAGTTGAGGACGTGATGATCCAGGCGTTCGAGCGCCGCGTCCTCACCTACGTGCCCACCAACGTCCCCGGCTTCCAGGTCGAGATGGGCAACATCGGCTTGCACTACTATGACTGGCGCTACAAAGAGGCGGGCAAGCCCACAGGCACACCAAGCGTCGCCCCCGCCACCGGCACGGTCGCCACGTCTGTCGCGGGCACAGCCACTACCACCGCGACCGGTACGCCCGGCACCCCCACGCCCACCGTCACTGGCACACCGCCCACAGCCACTCCTACCGCTACCTCCACGCCCAACGTAGTCACCCAGGGGCGTATCATCTTCGCCTCGAAACGGTCGGGCGGTAAGTTCCAGATATACCAGGTGAACGGTGACGGCAATAACTCTGTCAACCTCACCGCCAGCGACGCAGCCCACAATAACAACTACCCAGCATACTCGCCCGACTTCACCAAGATAGCCTTCACCTCGGACCGCGATAGCGGCGACCAGGAAATATACGTGATGAACGCCGACGGCTCGGCCCCCGTCCGCCTGACCAACTCTTCAGGAGACGACTTCGCCCCGACCTGGTCGCCCGATGGCTCCAAGATCGCCTTCGTATCTAAGCGCAACGGTCAGTATGACATCTATGTGATGCCCTCTAACGGCGGCTCCTCTCCAACGAACATAACCTTCTTTGCAGGCGTCGACACCGATCCGTCCTGGAGCGTCACCAACAAGATTGCCTTTGCCTCTAACCGCTCAGGCGATTATCAGATATACACTATCAACCCCGACGGTTCGGGCCTCTTCCAACTCACCAACCAGGGAGTGAACGGCCAGCCACACTGGAACACGCTTGGAAATCGCATAGCCTTTGAGTCCTCTAGGGACGGCAACGACGAGATATATACTATGCGCCCAGGCGGTGAAGAGCAGTTCCGTCTTACCAATCAGGCCGCGAACGACGATTACCCTACCTACGCGCCCGACAACAGCAAGATAGCGTTCGCCTCTACACGTGTTGACGGCACAAGCTACGAACTGTTCACAATGAACGTTGACGGCACCGACCAGGAGCGCATCACGGTCGCGCCTGGCGACGACATCCGCCCAAGCTGGGGCTTCCCCAAAGGCGTCGGCGGCCCTGGCGGTCGCTAGTCTTCTCAGCTAAGTAAACGTCAAAACAGGGCACAGCCACTTGCGATGGCTGTGCCCTGTTTTGATGCTTTATCTACATACAAAGACCGATTGACGCAGCGCCGTTCTCCGGTTTATAGTGAATCCATGAACGGTGCCACCGACGAAGCCGACCTGGACCCAGGCGTGAAGGAAGAGAAAACCGAGCGCGTTACCTTTTCAGACGTGCTACGCAGCCGGGGCTTCCTCTACCTGTGGCTCGGCCAGATAGTATCGCAAATCGGCGACTACTTCGCCTTCCTGGCGATGATGGTCGTCGTTAGCGGCTTCTCCACCGACGCGGCCAGCACCACCCTTGCCGTCTCCGGCATGATGATCGCCGACGCTCTGCCGCGCCTGCTGTTCGGCATATTGGCGGGCGTCTTCGTGGACAGGTGGGACCGCCGCCGCACCATGATCGCTTCGGACGCGGTGCGCTGCATACTCGTGCTGGCGATGATACCAGCCTTCATGTCGAAGAACTTGCTGGCTATGTACGCCCTCGGCTTCGCTATGTCCAGCTTCGGCACCCTGTTCAACCCCGCCAAGACCGCCCTCATACCCAAGCTAGTTCCCAAAGAGCAGCTACTATCCGCTAACTCGCTCTCCCAGACGTCTATGGTGCTGGCCATGCTGATAGGCCCTGGCCTTGCGGGTGCAACCCTGGGTATCGCGGGTGCGGGCAACGAGTGGGTGGCTTTCGTGGTAGACTCGGTCTCCTTCCTGGTCTCTGCCGCCGCCATATTCTTGATTGCCGCCCCCAAAGAACAACCATTCAGCACTCAAAACCATGCCCTCGACCCTGAGCGCAGAGAAGGGGAAGGGTCAGAACTCGAAACTGTTGAAGGCCCGGTGCGCCGCGTATGGCGGGAGATGCTGGTCGGCCTCAAGACGCTGGTGCTGAACCGCACCGTCTTGGCGCTGGCGCTGATAGTGATGGTGATCATGCTAGGCGTGGGCGCTGTGAACGTGCTCTGGGTGGTCTACCTTAAGCTCGGTTTCGGTTTCGAGGGGCCTGAGCTTGCCTGGCGACTAAGCCTGCTCGACGTAGCGTTCGGCGGCGGCATGATTATAGCGAGCGTGGTCATGGGCAATTTCCTGTCGCATCTCGCGCCTAAATGGCTTATCACAGTCAGTCTGTTCGGAGTGGGCGTGGCGCTGGCGATTTTCGGCTACCTGCCCGATTACTGGCTCTTGCTCGTGGCATCCTTCGTCCTGGGTATATTTGTAGCCCCGATCAACACCGGCGCAGGCACGCTAGTACAGACGGTTGTGCCGAACAGCCAGTTAGGGCGGGTGGGAGGCGGCATCAGCACCGCCTCGGAGACCGCCTCTCTCATCTCGATGAGTCTGGCCGGGGTTGTGGGCGCCGCGCTCGGAATCCCTGTTGTCTTCGTAATTAGCGGACTGCTCTGCCTGGGCGCCGGCGTGATAGGGTGGGTTTTCCTGCCCAATCGCGCCGAAGACAAGGCCGAAGAGACGGCGCCTTCCGGCGAGAACAAGCTGGTCATGCAGACCGGAGCCGTCGTTGACCCGCAACTGCCTCTTGTAGAGGTTGAGAATACCAGATAGGTAATTTCAATTGGGCGCTATTTTGGCCTCGCCATGCGGCGCAAGCGCGGTAAGCCTGCGCGGTTATAGAGCCACCATTCGACCGCCAGCAAGAGCAGCGATGCCAGCAGCACCCAGGGCCATATCTCTAGCGGGCGGGTGGCTGTGCCGGGGGACGGCGACGCCTCGGTGCCGGTGAAGATGAGGTTGGGGCGGGGAGTTATGTCCGACTCCTCGCGGCTGAAGAGGTTGACGGAGAATTGCTCAGGCTCGCTCAGGGGTTTGCCCTTCGACATTTGCTGGACGGTGTAGATGCCGAGCGCGTCGGTGCCCGCGAACGACACCGTGCCCGATGGCTGCAAAGTAGTAGTCCGGTTAGCCCCAGTGCCGGGCGAAGCGACCACGATTGCGTCGGCTTCTGGGAGGGGTCGGATGCTTATGGGGTCGCCCGCGCCCAGGGTGGGCGGCGCGTCCACCGACGTTGAGGGTTGGAGCCATTCGATCAGGTTGGCGAGGAGTATCGGGAAAGCGATCTGGAGGGGCAGGTCGGACTGGTGCAGGTCGAAGGCCAGCGCCGCCACGCGCCGCCCGCCCGTCTCGCCCGCGATAATTAGCGGGTCGCCCGTAGTCGTCTGCGCCAGCACGCGCGCCCAGGGCGGGGTGAGGATGCGCTCGGCCTGGCCCACATGCGTGCCGGAAAGGTCCACGAAGCGCAAGAGCGGGTCGTTGACGGCGACCTGCCCTATCGCCGGGTATTGGAGCGTACCGGAGACGGGTATCAGCGCGGAGTTAGGGGGGGCGAGCAGGAGCAGGTTGCCGGGCGGAAGCTGGGCGGGCACGAAAGCGTCCAGCACGGTCAAGCCAAAGTCGCCGGACGGTGTGTATTGGGCGGGCGTAGCCTTGAATAGCTTGACGTTCGGCATGAGGCCGAGGGCCTTTTCGAGGAAGCTGTTGTTCTCGGAGACCAGCAGCACGTTGGAGGCGGGCGGCCTGGGGCGCAACGCCCACGCCTGGTTGTCGGCGGCCAGGAAGTCGGCGCTCTTGTCTGTTGACAGGGTGGCCTCCACCAGGCGCGTGGTCAGGGGCAGGCCCTGTAGAGTGATGCTCTTATCGTCCCCCGCGCCCAGGTCCAGGCGTCGAGAGTCGCGTAAAGCGCCGTCTACTTTCACGGAGAGAAGGGCGCTGACAGGCGCGGCGCCACTGTTGTAGACGCTGGCGAATAGCTGCGGACCGCCCGGCCCATCGCGCAGGGAGAGGGACGTGACGCCCACGTTGCTACCCGATTTGCCCACGTTGATGTAGCTTGCTCTGGCGGGCACCTGGGGCAGGGCGTCCGCACCGGCGAGAGAGCCGTCGGAGATCAGCACTACAGTGGCATCGCCTAGTTGTTTGGCCGAGGCCGCCGCCAGGGTGATAGCCGGGGCCATGCTGGCCTTGCCATTGGAGGCGGAGAGGCCGTTGAGTGCGGCCCGAAGGGCGCTCTTGTTGCCCGATGCGGAGGCGGCCACAGATGCTACGGGGCCTGCCCACACAAGCGACATGCGCTGGTCGCCGCTCAGGCCGTCTATAAGCTTGTTAGCTTCTTGCCTGGCCCGCTCGAAACGGCTGTCGCCGTTCTCGTCGGTGGCTTGCATGGAGGCGGAGGCGTCGAGGATCACCACCAGGTTACCGGTGGCCGCCGCCTGGGTAAAGAGGAAAGGCCGCGCCAGGCTGAGCACCAGCAGCAAGAGCAAGAGCAACTGCAAGAGCAGAAGCAGATTGCGTCGCAGCCGCTGCCAGGGCGCGTTGGCCGTGCGGTCCTGGAGGGCGCGCCGCCAGAGGAGCGAGGATGATACCGGCAATTCTTCCCGCCGCAGCCTCAGCATGTAGAAGATAATGATAGGTATGGCTAGGGCCAGAAGGCCCAGCGCGGCGGGAAGAAAAATGCCCATTGAGTCGGTAGTCGGTACTCGGTAGTCGGTATGATCTGAGAACCGACTACTGGTTACAGTCCCGCGATCTTGTGGTTGCGGAAGGCGTCTACGAAGAGGCGGTGGTCGTCGCGGACGATTTCGCCGTAAGCATGGCCGAAAGTGGTCATGGCGGTGGCGAAGTCGTCTTCATGGCCGGAGAGGACTTCATGGATGGCCTGGTCGGTGGAGAACGGAACGAGCGTCTGGTCGCTGTCTACATCCGAGACGCAGTGGATTTTCGCGGTCGCCTGGCCCAAATAGCGCAGCAGGCTGACAATATCGTCTATATCGTTGATGTCGTCCCATTCGAGATCGTTGCTATAGGGCGAGACTTCGGCCACCAATTGGCCCACCCCGTCTACGGTGGTGTAACCTAGCCAGGGGTCGGCATATGCCTGGAGTGCGCGCTGCGAGATCACCGTGCGCTCGCCGTTGTGCTCGAAGTAGCCCTTGATCTGCGGATCGGTGATTACGCGGCTGGGCGAGGCGACCTGGGCTTGCTTCATGTAGATCAAAATGTCGTTTTCGAGCGCCTGGGTGGGGCCTTCGACCAGGATGTTGAAGGAGGGGAGGCCCGCGCTGCCGATGCCCATGCCCCGGCGGGACACTATGTCTTTGATATTGTAGCTGACGCGGTTGAAGCGCTTGGCGGCGGGGATGGTCTCCAGGTATTGCTCGAAAGCCTCCTCGACCTTGCGGCGCACGGAGGGGTCTACAGGGCGGGTTGAGCCGCCCAGGGTAAAGCGACGCTCGTACTGGTCAATGGTGGTGTTCTGGCCTAATAGGTCCACGCGGGTGTTGAGGCGAGCGGCTCGCAGCACGTCGAGGAGCTTGCCTTCGGTGTTGTCGAGGGTGAGGGCGAAGTTCTGTGTGTGCTCGGAGTGGGCGAAGTGGTCCACCTGGGCGACGTAGCTACGCACGAAAGCGTCAATCATGCGGCTTATCTCTTCGTCGCTGAGGGCCTTCTGGTAGCCGAGGAGGGACAGGCTCGCCACCAGGCGCTTGATGTCCCAGGTGAAGGGGCCTACATACGACTCGTCGAAGTCGTTCACGTCGAAGACTAGCACCCCCTGGCTGTTCATGTAGGTCCCGTAGTTTTCGGCGTGCATATCGCCCTGTATCCAGACACGGCTCGTTTTGTCGTTGAGGAAGGGGGTGTCGTCGCGGGCCATGTCTGCGTAGAAGAGGCTGGCGCTGCCCCGGTAGAAGGCGAAGGGGGTGGCGGCCATCTTGCGGAACTTACCGCGCCAGGCGTCGCCGTCGGCCTGCATCAGGTCGCTGAAGCATCCGGTGAAGGCTTCGACAATGAACTCTTGGCGTTGGGCGGGCTTTTCGCCGCGAATGGTATCGGTGACGGATGTCATTTGCTGGGTCTCCTTTTCAAGCAAGACTGAGTTGGCAAGGGCCAGGCCAGCCGGAACGAGAAACAACGCCGGGCTATGATGAGCGGCAGGCTGGTCGTACCATCATACCAGCAAGAGAGGACGGAGGCAACCAAGTGGTCATATGCACCGGGCTGTTGAGCCGCCAAGGACTTGAACCTTGAGACCACTGATTGGCCTGGGAGTCGAGGTCCGGCAGGTCTGTGAACGAAACACCCGGCCAGAAACCTCTGCTTGACAATGCATGGTGCTACGGCTCACTCCCTTTCCGGTAACGTTCGATCCTAACTCGATGAGGCCCTTGCCGCCTGTGACGCGGGGTCAGCCCAGTAGCGTTGTTGCGCGCCCTTCTCATCCGACGCGAAGTCGCGCCCAGGTACCAGTGCAACTCAAAGTTGAAAGTGACATTAGACTTTGAGTGTCCCGTGCCGACCACTGTCGTTGTCGCTGGGCGCAACTTTCAGTTCCCCAACCTATATGAGGGTGAGCATCAAGGGTGGTTCTGCCGAGACACACCAAGCGTCCAGAGCGCCTGAGCAAGGTCGTGGGCAGTCCAGGGTGTCCAGGATGTCGCCTCTTCCTGACGCGTGCCGGAGCAGGTTGAATTGAGCAGGTCTGCGCGTTGGCGCAGGGCTGAGGCATATTTCAGATAGTAGGGTATGCTGAAGGCCACTGGGCCGAGGCCTGGTATGAAAGCGGCGACCAGCTCATCGAAGAATGGGTAGAGATGGGGTGCGAAGGCTGCGAGCACCGCCGACGCAGTAGCAGGGCCAACTCCTGCCAGCGTGGAGAGAATGACAATAGGCTTGCGCTGGTCCGGCACGGCGGCGAACGCCTCCCGGCTGATCTCTTCAAC
>JBBSGN010000113.1:0-7318 GCA_038254085.1 Chloroflexia bacterium
AACAGTATGCCAAGCCCGGATATAACGCCTTTCATGAAAAACCTCGGTTTGAGCTTTTTATGCCTGCACCGGGGCAGACGCTACATCGGCCAGAGTCGCGCCGCTTACTTGCAGCAGGCGTTGGGGGTCTATCGGGAAGAGCGCGTCGTGCGCGCCCGCAGCCGCGTAGACTACGGGCCACCGAAGGAGGCTACGGTCCATCAAGATGCGGAGTTTGGTAGTATGGCCGAGTGGAGGCACCCCGCCTATAGCGAAGCCGGTGACACGCCGCACATCGTCGGGCGGGGCCATCTTTACAACAGAGGCCCCCACAAGCTGTCCCACGCGAGCGGTATCCACTCGCCGGTCGCCGGAGCACACTACTAACAGGGGTTCGCCGTCAGCCAGGAAGAGGAGCGATTTGGCGATTGCCCCTACGTCGCAGCCCATCGCCTGGGCCGCTTCGGGGGCCGTCCGCGTGCTGGCAGGCAAGCGCACTACTTTCGCGTCCAACCCATGCTCATCGAGCGCCGCCTGTACCCGCTCAGGCCCACTTGCCATACCTCTTTGCCTCCTGTACTATCGCTATCGCCGCTACACAAGAGCCAGTGTAACATGGCATATGAAGGGTGTACAAGGATGAAGGATGAAGGACGAATAGAGCCGTGCATTGATTGCTAAAGGTGAGTGACGACCGGCGACCGACTACCGATAAAGCTGATAGCTGATAGCTGCCTTCGTCCTTCGTCACCTGGTTAGCCCCCATTGTTGGCGAAACCCCGCTTTGGACTCTACTTGACACGTGTGCCGTCATGCGGTAGTATACGGCTACCCCAGGGGAACCCACCGTACAGCGATTTCTACGAGGGACGGTCAAATTATATGGACAGCCAGCCGCTCGCAGTGGTGGTCTTAGCGGCGGGTCTAGGCAAGAGGATGGCTTCGCGGCAACCCAAAGTGCTGCACCGCCTTGCCGGACTGCCCATCGCCGCCCACGTTCTGCGCGCCCTCGCCCCCCTCAACCCAACGCGCACCGTCATGGTGGTTGGTCATGGCGCTGATCAGGTACGCGCTACGCTCGGCGATAGCTATGGACCTGACGGCGCATTACCTATCGAGTATGCGCTTCAGTCCGAGCAACTGGGCACGGGCCACGCCGTCCTCATGTCCGAGGCACTATTGCAAGGGCATAAAGGTTCCATACTGGTCGTATACGGCGACAGCCCCCTTTTGCGCACCGGAACCCTCAGCGCCCTGGTGAACAGGCACCGGCAGACCAACGCCTATATCACCATGCTCACCTGCATCGCCGCCGACCCAACCGGCTATGGCCGCGTGGCGCGCGACGCGAACCAGAGTGTGGTGGAAGTGGTAGAGGAGCGTGCCGCCACGTTGGTGCAGCGTGCCATCTCAGAGATCAACAGTGGCGTTTACGTGTTCGACTCGGCCTGGCTTTGGCCCCATCTGGCGCGTATAGAGCTAAACCGGCAGGGCGAATATTATCTCACCGACCTTATCGGCAGGGCTGTCAAAGAAGGACGTAACGGCAATTCAGCCCCGTTCTCTACGGTGCGGCGCGGCTCGCGTGAAAGTGGACCGCCCAAGCAGGGAAGCGTTGTCACCTTCACATTGGAAGGGTTGGACGAGGCGCTGGGCATCAATAGCAAGGCCCAGCTAGCCCAGGCCGAGGAAATCGTGCAGGCCCGCCTGCGCCGGAATTGCCTGGATGCGGGCGTAACGTTGCTCCTCCCTGATACGGTCTACCTCAACATGGATGTGGCGGTAGGGGCCGACACGGTGTTATATCCGGGCGTGGTCCTGGAAGGCAGCACCCAGATAGGCCCACGCTGCGTGATCGGGCCGAACAGCCATATCGTGGACTCGGTTATAGGCGAAGATTGCCGCATCGTGGCCTCAACTATCGAGGGAAGCAGGCTAGAGCGCGGCGTGACGGTGGGGCCGTACAGCCACCTGCGCGCAGGCACGCATCTGGGCGAAGATGCTCATGTGGGCAACTTCGCCGAGGTAAAGGAGTCCACACTGGAGCACGGCGTTCGTATGGGCCACTTCGGCTACATAGGCGACGCTCATGTGGGTGAGGACGCCAACATTGGCGCGGGTGTTGTCACCGCCAACTACGACGGCAAACACAAGCACCGCACCACTATCGGCAAGGGAGCCTTCATAGGCGTAGGGACCATGTTGCGCGCCCCCATCGAGATCGGCGACGAAGCCGCCACCGGCGCAGGCAGCGTCGTGCTGCAAGATGTGCCCCCAGGCGAGGTGGTCGCCGGCGTGCCCGCCCGCCCAATCAAGCGCAAAGCGAGTACCGAGCAGTGAGTACCGAGTACCGAGTATGCAAAAGGTCGGGCACTCGGTACTCGGCGCTCAAGAGAGAGGTGAGAGTTATGTCGGATCGGTTGCAGGTGTTTGCGGGGACAGCGCACCCGGCGTTGGCCCAGGGTATAGCCGATCACCTGGGCAGACCTCTAGCGGCAGCTACGGTGAACCAGTACAAGAACGGCGAGACGCGCGTCTCGATTGACGAGAGCGTGCGCGGGTCCGACGTGTTTGTCGTGCAGCCCACCTGCCACCCGGTGAACCACCACCTGATGGAACTGCTCATCATGATAGACGCCATCAAGCGCGCCTCGGCCTCGCGCATCACGGCGGTAATGCCCTATTACGGCTATGCCAAGCAGGAGAAGAAGAGCCGCTCGCGCGAGCCAATCAGCGCGAAGCTGGTGGCCGACTTGTTGCAGGTGGCCGGGGCTAACCGCATCCTCACCTGCGACCTGCACGCACCCGCCATCGAGGGCTTCTTCAACATCCCGGTGGACCACCTGCAAGGCCGCCGCCTGCTGGCCGACCGATGCCGCGAACTTGACCTACCGGACGCGGTCGTGGTGGCTCCCGACCAGGGCCGGGTGGGGTGGGCGTTGGAGATGCGCGAGCGGCTGGGCGGCGACACCGAACTGGCCCTGATCGCCAAGCAGCGCCCCACCGCCGATAAGGCATACGCGGTAGAGATGGTCGGCAACGTGCGCGGCAGGACAGCCCTCCTTATTGATGATATGATAATGACGGGCGGCACATTGGTGGCGGCGGCCCAGATGCTGTTCGACCGGGGCGCTCGCGCCGTGTACGCCTGCGCCACGCACGCCGCCTTCGCCCCAGGCACCCGCGACCTGCTGGAAGCATCGCCCTTCACAAAGGTGCTGGTCAGCGACACCGTGCCCATGCCCGCCAACGGCCACCATGCGAACAGCAAAATAGAGGTAATCAGCGTGGCCCCGCTCTTCGCAGAGGCGATTCAGCACATCCATGAGGACAGTTCGGTAAGCGCACTCTTCAGATAGTTTTGAGTTTTGAGTTTTGAGTTTTGAATTACTTCTCTTAACTCAAAATTCCGAAGGTTAGTGGGAGTATAGTAAGCTTTTGGAGCCTGACAGTTGGATAGCGATTGTTGTGGCCGTGCTGTGCCTCTTTTTGATAGCCCTCGACTCGGCGGTTGATACGGCGCTCACCAATATTTCGCGGCTGCGACTGCGGCAGCTTCTTGAGAGGGGCGTGCCCCGCGCCCAGGCGATAAACGACCTGCTCGACAACCCCCAACGCTTCCCAGCCGCACTCCTCTTCGTCAATACCGTTGCCTTGCTGGTCGTCGGCTCGCTGGCCCTGTACGCCTCCAAGCACCTGGTTACATGGTGGTCGCACGTGCTGGCGGTGGTGATCGCGGCCATAGTTGTGCTGATATTCGGGGTGGCGGTGCCCAAGGCGCTGGCGCTACGCAACCCTGAGCGCACAGCCCTCGCGCTGTTTGGCCCGGTCAACATTGTGCGCCAGCTCGTAACGCCGTTCGTGGCGATTGCGTCCGCGTTGGCCCGTCCATTCGTGCTAGTGTTAGGAGGTCGTACTACCCACGTCGGTCCTTTCGTAACCCAGGAAGAGATGCGTATGCTGGTCAATGTGGGAGAAGAAGAAGGGGTTATCCAGCAGGAGGAAGAGGAGCTTATCCATTCGATATTCGAGTTTGGGGATACGGTGGTGCGCGAGGTCATGGTCCCCAGAACCTACATAGTGGCTGTGGAGAACGACAACACGGTGGGGCAAGCCGCCGATGTGGCCCTCCAGTCGGGGCACACTCGTCTGCCCGTTTATAGGGAGACGATAGACAGCGTGGTAGGGGTGGCGACGGTGCAGGATATGCTGCGTGCCGTCCGAGCGGATGGGGAGGAGCAGCCGGTCACGCGGGTGATGCGTCCTGTGCATTACGTGCCTGAGACCAAGAAGGTGGACGAACTATTGCGCGAGCTACAGAAGGGTCGGATGCACATGTCTATCGTGGTGGACGAGTATGGCGGCACGGCGGGGCTAGTGACTATCGAGGACCTGCTGGAAGAGATCGTGGGCGAGATACAGGACGAGTACGACGTTGAACCACAAATGATAGAGGTGGTGAGCGACCGCGAAGTGCTGGTGGACGCCCGTGTGGACCTGGACGACATAAACGACCTGCTCCGCATGAAGTGGGAGGCAGAGGATTCGGACACCATAGGCGGCTTTGTATACGAGCAGCTAGGACGCATACCGAACCCAGGCGACAGCGTGCAGATAGGCGACTTGGTAATCACGGTCCTCAGCACCGAGGGTACACGGCTGAAACAACTGTCTATAGTGCGCCAGCAGCCGCCGGAGGAAGAGGATGGTGTGGGCGAGTAGGCAGAAGGCAGAAGGCAAATGACACCTGAGCTCGACTATGACGCCATTGTAAACGAGGCTGCGCGGGCGCGGGAGAACGCCTATGTGCCCTATTCGCGCTTCAGGGTGGGCGCAGCTCTGCTGGCGAAGAGCGGCAAGGTGTACACAGGCTGCAACGTAGAGAACGTATCATATACGCCGACAATGTGTGCCGAAAGGGTGGCGCTCGGTTCGGCGATTGCGGCTGGAGAGAGAGCAGGCGACTTTGCGGCAATCGCCGTGGTGGGCGATGACCCTGAGCCTTCCACACCCTGCGGCGTGTGCCGTCAAGTGCTGGCCGAACTGGCCCCCGGCATCCCTGTGATAATGGCGGCCGCGCCCGAAAAGGGCAACGGCAGGCTGGTTATGACGGTAGAGGAGTTGCTGCCGCGCGGGTTCACGTTCGAGGTAGAGCGAGGGTAAGGTTAAGCGAGGAGTTCGATCATGCTGGCACAATATGTCCACGCTGCCGTGCGTCGTGCGACCTACGAGGTCTTGCAGGATGGCACGTTCTATGGTGAGATTCCAGGTTTTCAAGGTGTGTACGCCAGCGCAGGCAGCCTTGAAGCCTGCCGCGATGAGTTACAAGAGGTTCTGGAAGGATGGATTGTGTTGGGGTTGAGCTTGGGCCACTCTTTGCCGGGCGGACGTTGACAGGGGCGAATGGGAGAAGCTTTGACGCCTGAGAGTGTGAGTGCCCATCTCCGCACCCTCATACTGGGCCGCCGCATCGAGATGCACCCGCAGGTCGGCTCGACCAACGACCTTGTGCGGGAGGCCGCGCGCAGGGGCGAGCCGGAGGGCCTGGTCATTCTGGCCGAAGAGCAGGTGGCCGGGCGCGGCAGGTTGGGCCGCGTGTGGACCGCCCCGCCGGGCTGCTGCATCCTCTGCTCCGTTCTATTCCGCCCCCGCTTCCCTGCCGAATACGCCTTCTACCTAACGATAGCCGCCTCGCTCGCTATCTACCGAGTGGTCGGTAGTCAGTGGTCGGTAGTCAGTGGTCAGCGTTCCGACCCCAACTCAAAACTCAAAACCATGCCCTCGAGCAAAGCGAAGGGTCAAAACTCAAAACTACCGACACCCAACACCCAACACCCAACACCCACACTAAAATGGCCCAACGACGTGTTGATAGGCGGGCGCAAGGTAGCGGGGGTGTTGAGCGAGAGCGAGTTTAGCGGGGGTGAATGGCGTTTCGCGGTGGTCGGCTTCGGCATCAACGTGAACCTGTCGCCGGCGGAGCTTGGGGAGTTGCAAGGGGTGGCTACTTCGCTGTCAGCCGAATTGGAGCGCTCGGTAGACCGCGCTGCGCTGCTGGCTCGCGTGCTGGAGGAGCTAGAGAGCCTGTACATGCTTTTGCAGAACGGGCAGTTCGGTCTTGTGCAGAGCCAGTGGGTAGGGGCTCTGGAAACGATAGGCAAGCGCGTGTCAGTGCGGGAGACGAGCGGCACAGTAACGGGCCGGGCCGTGCGTGTGGACCCGGACGGCGCCCTGGTGGTGCGTGAGGATAGCGGCGCAGAGAAGCGCGTGTTGGCGGGTGTTGTGGTGGCACGACCGCCGACCGACCACCGATAAAAAGCTAACATATATCAGATTCGTTGGTCGTCGGTCGTCGGTCGCCCTATCATTGACCTCACCCCAGCTATTCGTTATAATAAGACAGCAGGTTAGGCGTGACAACACCATTAGCATCCGAGCAATTTTGCTACTTGACGACCATTGGCCGCAAGTCTAGCAAGCCGCATACCGTCGAGATATGGTTCGCCATGTCGCCCGATAGTCACACGCTGTATATGCTCTCGGGCGGGGGCGATAAGGCCGACTGGGTAAAGAACATCCGGCGCGACCCGCACGTACATGTACGCATTGCCGGCCAGATGTTCAGCGGAACAGGCCGGATCGTGCAAGACCCCCAGGAAGACCGGCTAGCACGCAGACTGGTGGTCACCAAGTACTATGGGCGCGAAGAGGTCTCCTCAGAGGGCTGGGAAGCCACCTCGTTGCCGGTAGCGGTTGACCTGCAAGCATAAAACGGAAGCCGAAGTGGCGGAACGGCAGACGCGCCCGCCTCAAAAGCGGGTGAGGGTAGCCTCATGTGGGTTCGAATCCCACCTTCGGCACATTTAGGTATAATGTTCTGGTTTTAGGCACGAAATAGGAGCTATATAGGCTCCTATTTCTGTTTTTATCACCAATTTATCACGCAGGCTGAAACTGGTTGCTTAGGACAAATGCTGGGCACGAACATGGAGAAACAGGCGGAATCGCCAATTACAGCGCTTCGAACTGCTTTGCCCATTTGGGCGTGTTTACCAAATAGAGGATATGGAGATACTCCTGCTGCGCCAGCAGATCCGCATACTGCAACGTAAGCTCCCCAACTCCAAGCCACCTCATATCTCTTTGTGGGAGAAATGCCTTCTGGCTGTACTCGCTGATCAATTCAGAGGATTGACCAAAGGTACTGGCAAGCGGCAAGACGAGGCCATGCTGCTGTTCAAGCCAGATACAGTGCTCCGGTGGCACCGGGAGTTGGTGAGGCGCAAGTGGACCTTTCAGCAGGAGAAATCGACTGGCAGACCACCTGTTGATCCACGAG
>JBBSGN010000114.1:0-7309 GCA_038254085.1 Chloroflexia bacterium
AACGTGGCTCGTCACGATGTGCTCTAAGTACTTAGCTCACCCCCTTACCGTGCGTTGTCTTGAGTGTCGAACCACCACTCTTGCACGTCGCCTTCGATAAGATCGCTGAGGCCGAGACGCTGCAGCATGTGCTGGATCTCCCAGCGGTGCCCGGTAGTGTGCGTCAGCACATGCAGGATGGTCATGCCAAAACGAAAACGTACCGGCGGGTCGTCCCTGGTATCGACGTATGAGTCATCCAGCCTGTTGTCCGACGCAACCGACTTTGCGTACTCTGTGAAATACGCCATGGCGGCATCGAAGCGTTCCAAACAGGTGTCAACGTCTTCAGGTATTGAGGGCCTTTTTCTGACCGGCACCTCGCGCATCAGGTCGGTCCAGATTTCAAGATTGCGGATTATGTGGCCGATTGTTTCGTACACCGAGCCCTGTCCAACATCGAACGCTTGATGCATTTGCTCTGGTGTGATCTCGCGGCACCTCTCGATAAAGTAACGCAGCGTCTGTGTTTCGTAGTCGAGGTACGTGTCAAGTACATTCATCAGGTTTTGCCTCTTAATCAGGAAAGGTGCTGGTGCAGGAAGGTGAGGGTGCGCTCCCATGCCAGTTGAGCGGCTTCGGGGTCGTACTCAGGGCGGTTGCTCTCGAAGAACCAGTGCCTGGTGTTGAGGTAGAAATAGATATCGGCTGTATGACCAGCGGCTTTCATGGCGGCTTCGACGGCGCGGATAGGTTCTTCGGGTTCCCATTCATCGTTCGAGGTTAAGTGACCCTGGAGGGCGGCATTTGTGTGTTCGTGATATTCGCCTTCGGCTCCGCCATAGTACACTCCGCCGTAGAAGGTGACTACGGCGGCGACTTCGGGGCGTGGGGCAGCGAGCCAGGTGGCATAAGACGCGCCCATTGAGAAGCCGATGGCGGCGATTTTGTGACCGGTGACAGCGGGGATGTTTAGAAGGTAATCGAGGGCGACCTGCTCTTTGGCGATGGCATTTCTTCCGCCATCTGCTTCGAGGGCGGTGACGAGGGCTTCGGCTTCGGGGATTGTGGAGGCGGTGCGGTTGTCATAGAGGTCGGGGGCGAGGACGGTGTAGCCCTCGACGGCGAGTCGGTCGGCCAGGTCGGTGAAGAATTCGTTTAGGCCCCACCAGGCATGGCAAAGCAGCACACCCGGCCCCTTGCCGTCTTTGCCGCCTTTAGCCTCGGCGTAATATGCGCGAACGTTTCTTCCTTCAGGATCGATCTGTATGTAACCACCCATGTGCTTTGTTCTCCTTGTTGGGAATATTGTGTAGTGCAGCCCTAAAAGTCAGGTTACTGGCCTGGGCCGGTGATCTTGATCAAATCGTGCGTGTAGCCATAGGGCCGTATGACCAGCCAGCGATCACCAAAAGGATCTGGGAATTCTGTTACTGCGCCAGATGGAGCGAAGCGCAGTCCTCCGTATTCTGCAACGCCATTTGGAGAGCAGTCCGCCAGGGTGAAGCAGCCCTCGCAGGGGCAAGTCAAGCCTCGTCCCCTACGACCGGTCAATCCGTTCGCGCCAAACTAGGGCGCGTCCAGGAATTCCACCGCCACCCCGGTGCCGAGGAAGTTACCGATTCGCTCGGCCTCCCCCTCTACCTCCTTGCGAAGCTTCGGGGATGGCGCGTCAAACGTCCGGACCTTTACCACCGTTTGTTGCTTGCGCGTTTCGTACTCCCAAACCCCCTTTATCCTGCCATCCACAAGCACCGCCGCGCTGACCCAGGCCGCCAGGCGAAACACCTTCCCCTTGTGCTCCATGGCAAGCACCGGCTCAAGGTTGCGGCTGCGCGCCAGCACGTACACATCGAACATCGGCAGCAATCGCACGGTATGCTCCACATGCTCCGCTTCCGCCCGCTCCATCGACTCAATCGTCGAGCAGAGCGCCGTCGCCTTCCACCCCTCCACGTCCACGCTCTCCACTTCGTCCTTCAGCGAGTCGAACGCCTCCTTCCCGAAGGTCGTCCCTCCCCCGTTCCACCAGAAGCTGAAGTCTCTGGGTGTGGCCGGACCGTACGTGCTCAAGTAGCGCCGCGCGACCTCCTGCACCGCCTCGTGCGGGTCGCGCTCCTTCCAATTGCGCAGCCATTTGCGAGGGTTCACGAACGTCTTGGTGCTATTGGTGCGGCTCTCGCTCGGCCCGAAGCACAGGTCGCCCCTGAACATCGACGGCTTCCATAGCGTCCCCCAGCTTGACGCCAGCAGCGCCTTGCTCACCTGGGGCGCATTCATCCGTTCGGCCACGGCGTTCGCCAGCACCTCCCGCGTCATAGGTTCCTCGCCAAGCACCTCGGGCACCGTCAGCACCAGCTCGTCGTATTGTGCCTCGGTAAAGCCGTTTTTCAGGAAAAAATTGAGCCAGTGGCGATTTCCGTTTGCGCTACGGACCGCCACCACTAGCGGCAGGTCCTGGGCGGCAAAGAGGTGCAGCGTGCCACGCATCGCCCACGTCCTGACCAGCGTGCTGTCCTGCCACATCGCCGCCTGCACATCAGAGCGCGTTAACGCATCAACTCGCGCCCCGAACGACAACTCGGCAGCCGACATCACCTGCGCCTGTATCCCAAGCACGCGCTCAACCGCCTTAAGAAAATCTCGCCGCTCTAATCTCGGCGCCAAACAGTGTTGCTCTAACCTCCAGGCGTGTACCTGCTCCCATGTCAACGATACCATTGGGCAATCAAGTCCTTTCGCAGCCATTCGCAGCCAAATGAGCTTTTATCCGAGTCCCGCTCCCCGCTTCCCGCCTCACGCACTCGCAAAATCGCCTTGCTTCTGTCCGTCACCTACAATTTGCTCATGATATTCGATACGCGATTGCGCACCGTCCTCTCGCCCAGTACCAGCCGGTTCCGGTTAGCGATCTCGGCGTTCTTGTGCCCCTGCGCTATCAGGTCGAGTATCTCCCGCTCCCGCTCCCGCTCCCGCTCGCTCAACTCCGGAAAAGCCTGTGGCACAGCAGCCGGGAGGGCCTGTGAGAAGTAGTCTATCATACGCAGCGCAATCGCGCGGCTGAATATCACTCACCGTTGCCTACCGCCCTGATCGCGCGTAGCATCCCGTCGTGCCTCGCCTCCAATTACGGTCTGCTATCGTTGTTTTTGTTCCGATGAGGGCGGATCCCCATCTTGCCCTGTCGTAAGAGCATCACGTACTTACCGAATCGGGACTGCGAACTGCTCACACTGCTCATACCGCTGGTATGCTTCTATAACTTGAGCGCGGTCATTGCTGGGGCTGTTCACGTCTCTCCCTACTCGGTACGCGCTGATCTTCTCGTTCGGGTATGGCCGCAGCGTGCATTTGTCCCTCCCAGATCGGTACATTTATTCCTTCCGCCGGTTGCTTCTCCTGCTCCACAATAGACCCGTGCTGTAGCGGCGTGTCAGGAACCCGGATATACCTCGAGATACTCGGCTTGACATGCCGCTAACGCGAACTTAGCAGCAACTGTGTGCAGGAGTGCGGGAGTGAGCATGGACGAGAAGCGAGCAACGGAAGTAACACAGCTCTACGGCGTGGGCGACCTGGCAGCTGCCCTCAAGGTGCCTCATGGCTACGTAACGCCTTTCCTCAACCGAGGCATCTTCTGCCCCACGCGCCAGTGGCGCGGCTTCCGGCTCTTCACCCATGAGCGCATCGAGCAGGTAGTAAGAGAGCATGGAACGCTTATACGCGCAACTTCTTTGCCCACCACGAGCAACCCCGTCAGCGTAGTTACCGATGGCATAGAGAGCAAGCATCATGAAGCGTAACCTCTGTTCATAATTCATAATTCCCGAAGGGGATGCAATCGCGTGCCGCCACGAGTACCGAGTGCTGAGTGAGTGTAAAGTTGGGCACCCATCACCCATCACCCATCACCCATCACCCATCACTCGGTACTCGCCACTAGCCGCACTACCGTCTCATACAAGCCCCTCAACCCCAACTCGACGTTTGCCAGGGAGATACGCTCGTCGTGGGCGTGCATGAGGGAGGCGGGGGCGGCGTCCGGCTCGTCGCGCATGAGGCCGAAGCCGTACACTTGCACGCCCAGCGGCTCGGCGAAGCGGGCGTCGCTCGCCCCGGTCGCCATGAAGGGCACCAGGCCGGCCCCCGTCAGTTCGTGGGTTACATCTTGCATAATACGGAACAGGTCGGTGTCGAAGCTGCTGGCCGAGCCCGGCCAATATTCGTAGACCTCTATCTCCGCCCCCTCGCCTACCGCCTCGCGCACCTCGCGCACAAAGCTCTCCATGCTGGCGCCCGGCAATGGTCGCCCATCAACGGCGGCTTCGGCGGTGGATGGTATGACGTTGATGCGGCTCCCCGCCGGGAAGAGGATAGTAGGCGCTGCCGTGTTGCGAAGCTGGGCGCTCAAAGTCAGTTTCATGGCAGGCGAGAAGGGCGCGGCGGCAAGCGCCATATCAGAGGTAATATCAGTGAAGAGGTCTTGCGCCATCTGACGGGCTTCGTCGCTGTCGCCCAGCACCTCCTCCAGCATCCCCCTTACGGTATCGGTGGGGTGTATAGGCAGGGGGCGGGTGCCCAGGCGCTCCAGAGCCGCGCCTAGCTTCACTATGGCGTTGTCGCCGTGCGGGCGCGAGCCGTGACCCGGCGTGCCGTGCGCCCGCAGCTTGAAGCGGCAAGCTCCCTTCTCGGCCACCCGGCACGGAAAGAACGAACGTCCGCCCACCTGCATCTCACCGCCCCCTCCCTCGCTAAGGCCGTACTCGGCGTCGAGCCAGTGGGGCAGATGCTCGGCTATCCAGCGCATGCCCATGTACGAGCCGTCCTCCTCGTCGGCGGTGGCGAGCAGCGTCAGATCGCGCTTGAGGGGCGTTTGCGAGCGGGCTAGCTCCAGAAAGATAGTCAAATGCCAGGCCACCCACTGCTTCATGTCCACCGCGCCCCGACCCCACACATAACCGTCGGCAACCTCGCCGGAGAAGGGCGGGCGTATCCACAACTGGGCTTCTGCGGGCACCACGTCGGTGTGCGACATGAGCAGCAATGGCCGCTCTGAGCCGTCCCCTTTCAGTACAGCCCGCAGATTGGCCCGCCCAGGCGCGGCTTCTACCGTCTCGAACGGTATGCCTGCGGCGTCCAACTGCTCGCGTATATAATCGGCGGCGATCACCTCGTTGCCCGGCGGGTTGCTGGTGTCGAGGCGGATCAACGCTTGCAAATGCCGCACGCACTCCTCATTCAGTGCTTTCCAATCGGTTGTTACGTTTACGGGCATAAAGGCTCCTTAGTAGTCGGCAGTCCGTTTCCTTGCTACCGACTACCGGCTGCTTACGTTTTGTTGGGCACGGCGGTAGACGAGTAGAACGTGCAGTCCAATTGTAGCATACCGCCTGTCAGGAGGAGACAACCGCCTCGCACCCTCAACTTATCATTTGCAGCGCGAACCCCCCTCTAATCACCAACCAAACAACAAGAGACTTTGAAGAAGGTAAGTAGCCGGTAGCCGGTAGTCAGTAACATCGCTTGACGCAGAAGCAGTAACATCGCTTGACGCAGAAGTATGTATGTGTTACAAATTGCCGTTACTTGAGACCAGAGAGAGGGCAGGTAGAAGATGTCGCAGTCTAACAAGCGGAGGGGGAGCGGCAAGCCGGCGCAGGAAGCGGGTGCGCCTCGCAAGACTACTCCTGGGGTGGTGCGCCAGCCGGTGAACGCCAGACGGGGCGGGCAACCATCGGCACAGTCGCAATCGTCGCTTAGGGCGCAGATGGACCGGGCGTTGCCGCCGTTTTCGACACGGAGATATATTGCTATTTGGGCTGTGGTGGCGGTGCCGATCATCCTGGTGTTTCTGCTGCTGATACGGCCTGGGGGTGGATCGCAAGGAACGCTTCCAGCGGCTACCGTGGTGCCCGGCTCGCCACAGGCGGTTGGGGCAGCTTCGGGTTCTTCTGGTCCGGGCAAATACATGGTTATTGACACAGATAAAGGCCAGATTGTCGCCAAGTTGTATACGGACCCGTCGGCCAACGTGGGCAAGACCGTCGCCAATTTCGAGCAGAAGGCCAATTCGGGGTACTTCAACGGGCTGATATTCCACCGCGTGGAGGACTGGGTGGTGCAGGGAGGCGACCCCGCAGGCACCGGCACGGGTGGAAAGATGATGCCCTCCGAGTATAACCAGCTTCCGTTCAACCGGGGGGCGCTTGGGGTTGCCCGCCGCAACGACCCCACGCAGAACAACGACAGCCAGTTCTTCATCGTAAAGGTCGATTCGCCCCACCTCAACGGCCAGTACACCAACTGGGGTCAGGTGGCCCAGGGCATGGACGTGGTTGACAAGCTCGCTGTGGGTGACAAGATGAATAAGGTGAGCGTAGAAGAACGCAAGTAATTATGAATTATGAATTATGAATTGAGAGGACTAATTCATAATTCATAATTACCGGAGAGGAGAGAGACATGAAGGTAATAGTCATAGAAACGCCGAAGGGGACCATAACGTGCAGCCTGGCGACGGAGCCTGCGGCGGGGGTGAGCAACACGGCGGCCCACTTCGAGAAGATGGCGAATGATGGGGACTTCGATGGGCGGGTGTTCCACCGGGTTGAGGACTGGGTAATACAGGGCGGCGACCCCACCGGCACGGGCCGGGGTGGCGGGAAAATGCCCGCCGAGTACAACAACTTGCCCTTTAACGCGGGTGCGTTGGGGGTTGCCAGGGGGCCGGACAAGGCGCTCAACAGCGACTGCCAGTTCTTCATTGTCAAGACCGACGCCAACTTCCTCAACCGCGAGTACACCAACTGGGGCCAGGTGATCGAAGGCATGGACGTGGTAAAGAAGATCGCGGTGGGTGACAAGATGAACAAAGTACGGGTCGAGGAGAGGGCGTAAAACGTAAGAACAAGCTCTTACGTTTTACGTTTTACGTTTATGGATCGAACCCTCCTCTATTGGCGCATCCCATCCTCCATCCTGTGGGTGTTGACCGGGGTAGTTGTGACGGCGCTTGGGTTGCGGTTTGGAATGAGGCTGATTGGGGTGCGGGGCGATACTGCCTTCCCAGGGTTTGTCTACTCCACGACCGCTTCACTCGTACAGCCTTTTTACAGATTCTTTCCGACATCGGACCGCCTGGATTACCGGGCTGTAGAGGTGGCGTCTCTGGTTGCGGCGGGGGTGTTGGTTGCGGGTGCGCTGGCGGTGTACGCGGTGGGCCTGTTGATCACCCTTCGCGAGCCACTTGACGGAGCAGACCTTTCTTCAAGCGGGTAAACGAGATAGGGGTAGAAGAAAATGTGGTTGTAGGGGCGTGATTTATCGCGCC
>JBBSGN010000115.1:0-7294 GCA_038254085.1 Chloroflexia bacterium
GCTGCCTGGATAACATCTTCCTATAAGAATATGCTAAGAATAAGTGCAGCATTTTCTGTGCCCCGACCTGACCAACCAGCGACTAGCGTGAAACTTTACATTCGTGGTAAAATCAATCCGGCAGTAACTTCGTGTGGCGCAGCCGGCCTCGCTCTGTCTCGTCGTTAACTAAACTATAGCTAATCTGGGTCTCTCATATGAATTATGAATTATGAGTTTTGAGTTTTGAATTGAGACGGGAAACTCAAAATTCATAATTCATAATTCCCGAAGGGGAACTTGGAAGATAAAGTAACAGCCGGTGAAGGCGCCCCCAACCCCGACATAGCTCTCCTGAGCGCGGTATCTACTGTGGCGCGGCCCGCTACTGCCGTGCGCCGAGCCGCATGGCGCTGGGGCGATCTGGGGTGGGCGTTGCTCTACATGGCCCCCGCCCTGGCTGTGTTTCTGGCCTTTACTTTTGTGCCGTTCTTCCGCTCGATCTGGTTGAGCTTCTTTGTCACCGACCAGACGGGCAACCCCGCACGCTTCAACGACGTGAAGTACTACGCCCGCATTTTTAATCTGGATGGCAGCGGGCGCGACGAGTACCTGAACAGCGTCCTTACCACCGTCAAGTTTACCGTCATGGTTGTGCCGCTCGGTATCGCGGTTGCCGTAGGTCTGGCGGTGCTGGCCGCCACCAAATTGCGGGGCATAGGCGTGTTCAGGACTATCTTCACCAGCACCGTGGCGATTTCGGTCGCCAGCGCCAGCGTAATCTGGGCGCTCATTTACAACCCTAGCTTGAGACTGACCGACTGGCTGCTGCACCTGCTCAACCTGAAAACACAGGGCGTACTGCTCGACCCCGCCACCGCGCTGCCCGCCGTTGCCTTTATGACGATCTGGGCGAGCCTGGGGTTCAACTTCATTATCGCCCTGGCGGGTCTACAGGCCATTCCCCAGGACCTTTACGAGAGCAGCCGCATAGACGGCGCTAGCGGCTGGCAGTCGTTCCGCTCTATTACGCTGCCTCTCCTTACCCCTACGCTGCTCTTTTTGGTGATTATCTCGACGATTGGCGCCTTCCAGGCCTTTACGCAGTTCAACGTGCTGATCGCCAACGAGGGGCCGGACGGCACAACCAACGTGATGGTCTTCGCCCTGTTTAGCGCCTTTTTCAAGGATAACCGCTACGGGTTCGCTTCAGCGATAGCAGTCGTGCTTTTCCTGGTGCTATTAGTACTCAGCATAGCCCAGTTCCGGCTGCTTGACAGGAGGGTACACTACCAGTGAGCTCGACCTTGACAGGAGGCATACATACCCTCGACGAAGCCGCTAATCCGCGCCCGGTCGGAGAGGTAGTCAAGACCGCGGGCCTGTATATCTTGTTAGGGGTGGCGGCGTTGATCCTGCTCTTCCCGCTGCTCTTCTCGCTCTCCCTGGCGCTCCAGGGTCCGACCCTTGCGCCGTCGTTGATACCCAACTTCGGCAACCTCGACTGGGGAGTATTCAAGAGCGCCTTTGACCAGGAGCCGAACTTCGGGCGCTGGATACTCAACTCGTTCGTGGTGGCCCTGGCGGTGACGCTGGGTCAGCTTATCACTTGCTCGCTGGCCGCCTACGCGCTCTCCACGCTGAACTTTCCCGGCAAGAACTTCTTTTTCTTTCTCTTCCTCGGCACGCTGATGATACCGTGGGAGGCCACCGTCGTGCCGAACTATCTGACGGTGGTGGGCCTCGGCTGGAAAGACAGCTACCAGGGGCTGGTCGCGCCCTTCCTGGCGAGCGGCTTCGGCATCTTCTTGCTGCGCCAGTACTTCATGACTATTCCACGAGAGCTATACGAAGCCGCTGTGCTGGATGGGTGCGGGCGCACCCGCTACCTGTGGTCTATTCTGTTGCCGTTGGCGCGGCCTGCGCTTGGCACGCTGGCGGTTTACGCCTTCCTGAATACTTACAACCAGTATTATTGGCCGCTGCTCGTAACCGACAGCCCTGAATGGCGCACCACACAGGTCGGTATTACCGCTTTTAAGTCAACCGAAGTGGCGCTGTTCAACTTGCAGATGGCAGGCACCATCATCGTTATGTTGCCCACTTTGCTGCTGCTCGTTATCGGGCAGAGGCAACTGGTGCGCGGTCTAACCGCCGGGGCGCTGAAGGGCTAAAGCGCTTGCGCGCGACAAAGAGAAAGGAGGAAAATACACACAGCGAAGCCTGCAATGTTTAGACCCATGCAGACATTGCATAAAAACAGAGTAGGAAGTCAAACAGCTTATATCCAAAGGAGGAAGCAAATGATCTACAAACGAAACTTCGGGCAGATAATCTCCTTATCCCTCGTAGCGATCCTACTGGCAGGGCTACTAGCCGCCTGTGGTGGCACGGCTGCTCCTACAGAGGTGAGCAGCACCCCCACATCTGCTCCGCCTGCAAGCGCAGCGGACACCCCGACGGCCATGTCGGTAGAAAACACTCCCACCACCGAGGCAATGGCAGTTACACCTACCACCGCAGAGGCCCCGGCGGCTACAGCCACTACGGTAGGCAGCTCAACAACTGTGACAGCAACCAAGCCGACGGCTACTCCCTACCCGACGGTGCCGGCGGCAGCAGGCTCGACCAAGATCACTTTCTGGTACGGCCTCACCGGCTTCAACGGCGGAGTGACCCAGGAGGTAGTGAACAGGTTCAACACCAGCCAGACCAAGTACTACGTTGAGGCCATTCAGCAGCCCAACTACGACGACACGATCAACAAGTTGAACACCAGCCTCGCCGGTGGCGCGCTGCCTAACGTCGTGCAGATATACGACATCGGCACGCAGAGGATGATTGATAGCAAGCGGATTCTTCCGATGCAGGACTTCCTGGACAAGGAGAAATCGGACATAGCAAGCGATCTGGAACCGGCTGTCGCTCGCTACTACACGGTGAACGGCAAGCTCTACTCGATGCCGTTCAACAGCTCCGCGCCGGTCATGTACTACGACAAGAACGCCTTCAAAGAGGTGGGCCTCGACCCAGAAAAGCCGCCCACGACCTACGACGAAGTGCTTGCCGACGCGAAGAAACTGGTCAAGAAAGACGCTAGTGGCAAGATCATCCGTAGTGGCGTTGACTTCACTCTGTACGGGTGGATCCTGGAGCAAGAATTGGCGACCCAGACAGCCCTGTACGCCGAACCTGACAACGGTCGGGGCGCACAGCGCGCAACCAAGCTGGTCTTCAACGGCGAGGCGGGCCAGAACTGGCTCGGCTTCCTCAAGGAGCTTCAGGACGAAGGAGTAGGGCGCAGTGTTGGCCGCGCCAGCGGCACCACCAACGGCACCACGCTCGGCGCCAACTTCTCTAAGGGAGACGCCGCCATCACCTTCGAGAGCATCGCGACCCTGCGTAGCTGGAGCAAGCAGGCGGCGGACGCGGGCGGTAAAGTAGATATTGGCGTGGCGTTCCTGCCGAAGCCGGCGGGCGCGAAGGGCGGCGTGATTATCGGTGGCGCGTCGTTGTGGATCACCGACCAGGGCACAGCTGATCAGCAACAGGGCGCCTGGGAGTTCGTCAAGTTCACAGCGCGACCCGAAGCGCAGGCATTCTTCGCGTCCAGCACGGGCTACTATCCGACGCGCAAAGCGGCCTACGATCTGCCCGATATGAAAACGGCTCTCGCCAAGTATCCGCAGTTCCAGGTAGCTGTCAACGAGCTACGGTCCACCGAGGCAAGCCCGGCCACCGCAGGGGCAGTGTTGGGCACCTTCGCGGGCACTCGCGTGCTGGTAGAAGGGGCAATGGAGCAGTTGATGCTCGGTAAGTCTCCAACCGCCAAAGCCGCTCTCGATGAAGCCGCTAACAAGGCGAACGATAATCTCAACGAGTACAACTCGACCGTGAAGCCGTAAAATCGGCGGGTAACGGTGTTCTCGGATATGCCCCAATCGCCGGGCGCGGTAATCGTTCCCGGCGATTGGGGCCTGTTTTAACATCCGGTCACCAGTAAGTTATGGAATCACTACCTCAATTGCTATCCCACCAACAACGTAACACCGCCCTGCGCGATATGTCCGAGCAAGGAGTTGACATCCTGGTCGTCGGCGGTGGCGTCACGGGCGCGGGGGTGGCCCTTGACGCGGCGGCACGCGGCTACCGGGTGGGTCTGGTCGAGAAGTCTGACTTTTCGAGCGGCACCAGTAGTAAGTCAACCAAGCTGATTCACGGTGGCATACGCTACCTGTCCCAGTTCGACTTTCCGCTAATAAGAGCGTCGCTGGTCGAGCGCGGCCTGCTCTTTCGGAACGCGCCCTTTCTGGTGCGGCCCATAGGTTTTCTCCTGCCTCTCTACGCCAGCGCCAGGCAGCCTATGGGGATGCCGGTGCGGCCTCCTTTCGGCATTGGCTTGGGTCTGTTGCTCCGTGCGGGACTGCTCACTTACGATCTGATGTCGGGGCGACTTGGCATAAAGCGGCACCGCCGAATTAGCAAGCGCGTTGTGCGTCGACTCTCTCCCTGCCTGGAAACGAACGGCCTGGAGGACGCTTTCATATATTACGACGGGCAGACCGACGACTCTCGCCTGACCACCACCGTAATACGCACCGCCGTTCTGCATGGCGCTCTGGTCGCCAATCACGCAGAGCTAAAGGGCTTCAGGCAAGAGGGAGGAAGGATCACCGAGGCCGTAGTAGAGGACCACGTAAGCGGCGAGACGCTCACTATAAGGGTGGGCACTGTCGTCAACGCGGGCGGGGTCTTCGCCGGGCGGATCGAGGAGATGGCAGGCCCGTCCGCGATAAGGATCAAGCCGGCCAAAGGCGTTCACCTTACCGTGCCGCGAGAGGCGTTGAAGCTGGGTAAGCACGCCGTCGTATTGCCCGAAACAGAGGACGGGAGGCTTCTTTTCCTGGTGCCATGGGGAGCGCGCGTTACTATAGGCACCACAGATACCGAAGGCGGCGACGTTGACCGGCCCAGCGCGGATGCCAGCGACGTGGCGTACTTGTTGCGTCACGTCAACCGCTACATGCGCTGCCGCTTGCAAGAGAGCGATATCATCAGCGCCTGGGCAGGGTATCGCCCTTTGGTCATATCGCGTAAGAGCGCAAAAGCATCTTCCAGACTGTCACGCACCCATGCGGTGCTAGACGGGCCGGGCGGTATAGTCACTACAGTCGGCGGCAAGCTGACCACCTATCGGCGCATGGCCCAGGACACCGTAGATCATATAAGCAGGCAGCAGAGACGCCCCATTACCCACGTAACGGAGCAACTACCCCTAGCCGGGTCGAAGGGTTGGCGAAGCGCGCAGATGGAACTCCTGGCATCTGCCCCAGCTTTGCAGTTAGGGGCCGACACCGTGCGCCGCCTCTCGATGTACGGCTCGAATAGCCGGGCCATCCTGGACCTTGTCAGGGCGAAGCCGAGCCTATCTGCCCGCATAGCGCCGGACCTGCCCTATATCATGGCCGAGGTCGTGTACGTCTGCCGCTACGAGATGGCGCTCGATTTGGCGGACGTGCTGGAGCGCCGGCTGCGCGTCAGCATCGAAGACTGGTCGCACGGCGCAAAGGCGGCTCCCCAGGTGGCCGCGCTCATGGCCGAAGATCTTGGCTGGGACGAAGCCGAGGTAAGGTGCCAGGTAGAGCACTATCGCGCTCTGGTAGTCGGTAGTCGGTAGTCGTCCGCCTAACGGTGTGGCCTTTCTGAAATGACTTCTGCTAATAATCTACGAGACCGCTACATCCTCGCGCTCGACCAGGGCACGACCAGTTCGCGCGCTATCATCTTCGACCACGACGGCCATGTAGTTGGACAGAGCAGCCGCGAGTTCCCGCAGATATACCCGCGTCCCGGCTGGGTTGAACACGACCCCGATCAGATATGGAACAGCCAGGTAGAAGTCGCACGAAAGGTGCTACAAGACACCGGCCTGGCCCCCGGCCAAATAGCAGCTATAGGCATCACCAACCAGAGGGAGACCACCCTTGTATGGGATAAAAGCACCGGAAAGCCCGTATACAACGCTATCGTGTGGCAGGACCGCAGGACCGCCGGGCTGTGCGACAGCCTCAAGGAGCGCGGTTGGAGCGACAATATCCGGGAGAAGACGGGGCTGATAATAGACCCCTACTTCAGCGGCGCCAAGCTGAAGTGGATTCTCGACAACGTGCCTGGTGCGGCCACGAGAGCGGCAGAGGGCGAACTGCTGTTCGGCACGGTTGATACGTTTCTAATGTGGCGCATGAGCGGGGGGAGCATCTACGCCACCGATTACTCGAACGCCAGCCGCACGATGCTTTTCAACATCAACGAACTGCGCTGGGACGACGAGATTCTAACCGAACTGGGTATACCCGCCTCGATGCTGCCGCCGGTCTATCCGAGCAGCCACCTGTTCGGGTATGCCGCAGAAAGCGTACTGGGCGGCACGGCCCCGATCACCGGGGTCGCCGGTGACCAGCAGGCGGCCACCTTCGGCCAGGCGTGCTATTCGCCCGGCATGGCAAAGAATACATACGGCACAGGCTGCTTCATGCTGATGAACACGGGCGACCACCCCGTATCGAGCAACCACAACCTGCTGGCAACGGTCGGCTGGGGCGTAGGCGGCAAAGTCGTCTACTGCCTGGAAGGGTCGGTGTTTAGCGCGGGTGCGGCGGTGCAGTACCTGCGCGACAGCCTGCAAATAATAGAAAGCGCGGCCCAAAGCGAAGAGCTGGCTCTCTCGGTCGAGAGCAGCGGGGGCGTGTACGTTGTGCCCGCCTTCACCGGACTGGGCGCGCCTTACTGGGACCCGTATGCGCGTGGGGCGATCCTGGGGCTGACGCGAGGGAGCGGACGGGCCGAGATAGTAAGGGCCACGCTGGAATCGGTCGCCTACCAGACCCGCGACCTGCTAGAGGCCATGCTTGCCGACAGCGGCACACAACTCACCGAGCTGCGAGTGGATGGGGGCATGGTAGCGAACAACTTCCTGATGCAGTTTCAGGCTGATATCCTCGGTGTTTCGGTTGTGCGCCCTATGGTTGCCGAGACCACAGCGCTGGGTGCTGCGTACCTGGCGGGCCTGGCGGCAGGCTACTGGGAGAGCGAGGAGGAGATCGCCCGCAACTGGCAGGTTGATAGAGTGTTCACGCCCACTATGGACCAGGACACACGCCATGAACTCTATCTGGGCTGGCGGCGGGCGGTACAGCGCGCTCTAGGGTGGTAGTCGGTAGTCGGTATGACGAATATTGATGCTATTGGCGAATTATCAGCCAGAAGGTTTCTCCTGCTGAAAAGTGGCTGCCAAGCTCTCCTTTTCGCCTACAGC